>CANIMM010000052.1 GCA_947468255.1 Chitinophagaceae bacterium
TACAGTGCATATTTTTGGGTCGGTTGTTTTTGACTGGTATTGTACTTGGGCCAGTGCTTTTTTATTTCTGCACTTTCTAGTACAATCGCCTCCAATTCTGTTGCACAAAGCTGATAAGTTATTTTGCAAATCTTCCTTATAAACTGCTGTCTTTTTTTTTCTGCATCTTGGTGAGTAAAATGGCTGCTGACTCTTTTTTTGATATTGATTGCTTTGCCAATATACAGAATGGCACCCTTTTCATCATGAAAATAATAAACCCCCGGTCCCGCAGGAAGTTCCATAATGGCAGCTTTGGTTAAATTCAACGGAAGCCATTGCTCTGCAGAATTTTTCTTTAGCATCTCCGTAATATATTGGTCTGCCCCATTGGCTAGGTAATGTTCAAAAAGCAGTACGGTTGCCTTCGCATCCCCTCCTGCCCGATGCCTGTTTTCGATCGGCAAATTCAATGAACGACAAAGCTTTCCGAGGCTATAGGAAGCTAAGCCGGGAAAGACCTTCCTACCTAAGCGCACGGTACATAATTTTTTAACCTTTAACTCATATCCTGCAGCCTTCAAGTGATGGTAGAGAAATGAGTAGTCGAAGTTTACATTGTGGGCAACAAAAATCTGACCATTGAGCATTTCAAATAATGGCGCTGCAATCTCTTCAAAAACAGGTGCAGCTGCTACCATGGCATTGTTGATGCCAGTGAGCGCAGTAATATAGGGCGGAATAGCTTGCTGAGGATTGATAAGTGTTTCGAATTGCTGTATTACACGGTTTCCATCATGCACCAAAACGGCAATTTCGGTAATCCCAAATGCCGAGGCATGGCTTCCAGTGGTTTCAATATCTACAATGGCATACATAATAATCAAATATAGGAATGCTAAATTAATTAGCAAAATAAATTTTTATGGACCTTGCCTTTTGAGCAGATCATTTACAGCATTTGTAGTAAAAAAGGCGCCAAAACAAAGTCCCTTTCATTGGCTTCGAAGCTTTACTTTTATAGTGTCATCAAAACCCTACCATATGGACTTTCATCTTTCAGAAGAACACCGAATGATACAAAAGGCAGCCCGAGATTTTGCCCTGACAGAATGTTTGTCGGGCGTAATTGAAAGAGATGAGCTACAAAAATTTCCCCAGGAACAAATTGAAAAATTAGCAGACTTGGGGCTGATGGGAATGATGGTTAAACCTGAATATGGGGGCAGTGGAATGGACACCATAAGTTATGTGTTAGCAATAGAGGAAATCAGCAAGATAGATGCCAGTGTGAGTGTATGCATGAGCGTCAACAATAGCCTAGTTTGCTTTGGGATTGAAGCATACGGAACAGAATCGCAAAAACAACAATATTTGGTACCATTGGCGCAGGGGAAAAAAGATGGTGCGTTGTATATCGGTGCATTTTTACTCAGCGAGCCTGAAGCCGGCAGTGACGCCACTTCACAGCATACCAGTGCTGAAGATAAAGGATATTATTATTTATTGAATGGCACCAAAAACTGGATCACCAATGGCAGCAACGCCAGCATTTATCTGGTAATTGCCCAAACAGATGCAAGCAAAGGCAGTCGTGGAATCAATGTATTGATTGTTGAAAAAAACTGGGCGGGCGTGTCGGTAGGTGCCAAAGAAAACAAAATGGGCATTCGAGGCAGCGATACCCACTCCATTTCATTTACGGATGTAAAAGTTCCAAAAGAAAATCGAATCGGTGCCGAAGGTTTTGGATTTGCCTTTGCAATGAAAACCCTTGCTGGTGGCAGAATTGGTATTGCGGCCCAGGCCTTAGGTATAGCCGGTGGCGCCTATGAAAGATCATTGGCATATAGCAAGCAGCGTAAGACATTCGGAACAGAAATTATGCATCACCAAATCATTCAATTTAAATTGGCAGATATGGCTACCAAAATTGAATGCGCCAGATTGCTTTGCCTCAAAGCTGCCTGGGAAAAAGATCAGCAACTAGACTATACCGTTAGTGGAAGCATGGCAAAAGTATTCGCATCAGAAACCGCCATGTGGACGACAACCGAAGCTGTCCAAATTCACGGAGGCTATGGATTTGTAAAAGAATACCATGTAGAACGGTTGATGCGCGACGCAAAAGTTACACAGATATATGAAGGCACCAGTGAAATGCAACGAATTGTAATCAGCAGGAGTATTTTAAAGTAGCAATCCCTGCTGGCCAAGGTTATTTTTATTTACTTTTGCCCTAACTTATGGCCATCAATACTGAAAAATACAATTCCCTACTTACTCAACTAAAGGGCAAAGCCTCCCTGGTAGCTGTATCCAAAACAAAGCCCATTGAGGATTTACAAACTTTGTACGATTTAGGCCAACGGGATTTCGGCGAAAACTATGTGCAGGAACTAGTAGACAAAGCAGCCGTTTTACCAAAAGACATTCGCTGGCATTTTTTGGGTCACTTGCAAAGCAACAAGGTGAAATATATCGTGCCCTTCGTAGGCTTAATCCACGGGGTGGATAGCCTATCATTACTAATGGAAATCAACAAACAGGCTGCTAAAAACAACCGAATCATTGACTGCTTACTGCAAATTCATATCGCAAAAGAAGAAACAAAATTTGGTTTTGATCCAAGCGAATTAATTGAATGGAGTGGATGGAGCAATTGTGAAAATGTGAAAATTGTTGGACTAATGGGTATGGCTTCCTTTAGCGATGACAAGGATTTGGTTAGAAAGGAGTTTGCGGGCTTGAAATCTTTATTTGATTCAATCCAGCAATCCTCCATCAAAGAGGCAGCTGTAAATCCTAATAAAATACCCAATTTTCAATTCTCCATTCTAAGCATGGGCATGAGCGGTGATTATGAAATTGCACTCGAAGAGGGCAGTAATATGGTTCGAATTGGCAGTTTGCTATTTGGAGAAAGAAATTACAAGCAGTGATACCACAAGAAATTATTTTACTTTGTTTAGCTGCATTTGCCGCTGGCTTCATTGATGCCATTGTGGGAGGTGGTGGCTTAATACAAACCCCCGCTACATTAATTACCTTACCCAAATATCCTGTAGCTACCTTATTAGGCACCACCAAAATTCCATCGTTTATAGGCACATCCATGGCGGCATGGCAATACGCCCGCATCGTTCAGCTGCGATGGAAATTACTAGCGATGATGTGCAGTATTGCAATGTTAGCCGCTTTTGCAGGTTCCAAAACGGTGTCGCTTGTTAGCAATGCCTTTATGAAACCTATCATCTTTGGCGTATTGATTCTAGTGGCGATTTACACCTATTCGAAAAAAAATTTTGGAACTGCTACCGCTAAAAATCTAACTCAAAAAAATGAATGGCTGATTGCAGGATCCTTTTCATTACTCCTCGGATTTTACGATGGCTTTATTGGTCCGGGTGCCGGAAGTTTTCTGGTGCTTTTTTTTATTAGTGCACTTGGGTTTGATTTTATTAGAGCGAGTGCGCATGCAAAATTTGTAAACCTAGCCACCAACTTGGGCTCCATTGTTTTCTTTGGTAACAATGGCCACATCTTATACCAATATGCTATCCCAATGGCAATTTTTAATTTTACAGGATCCATGCTAGGAGCAAGATTGGCCATTTTAAAAGGCAATTCTTTTATCAGACTATTTTTTTTGATCGTAGTAATTGGAACTATTATACGCTTCGGCTATGATATATTTTTAAAATCCTGAAAATTTATTATCCAGTCATTTACCTGCCTTGTTGATTCAACCGGCTGTTTCGAAAAAATATTTTGTACAATAATCAACTGCTGAAAATAAAGGCAATTGGGTTAACCCTTTTTAAATAGGGGCAATCTTTTGTTAAAGAATCAACGTCGTCCAAATATTTTGGCTAGTTATTGCAGCGTTTGCTATTAAACAAATAACTTTGGGATGACTTATTTAGGAATTATGTCCGTGACATTTGAAGCAGAAAAAAATAAAAAAGCATTAGCCTACACGATTGTTATCTGTGGAACCCTGCTTCTATTGACTTTTTTAATCAGCTGGCCAATACTTCAACCGCCTATTCCCATAGCGCAGGAGTTGCTGGAAATTAACCTTGGTAATAACGAAGAAGGGCTCGGTGAAACACAACCGCTTATTAAAGGTGAAATGGCTCCCGCTCAGGAATTTTCTCCTCCCGCACAAACTAGCCCAGCACCAAAGCAAGAAAATACCAAAGACATTCAACCGGATGATAAAGCTGAGGCAGATGCAGCACCCATCGCAAAACCGGAAAAGAAAAGTCCAAAAAAAAATATTGTACTTCAACCGGTTAAGCTTCCAGTGAAAAAAAACAACCCTGCTCCCATTTTAGCCCCTGCTTTACCTAAACCCAGCAAGCCCAAACTTACTTATCAAGGACCAGGAACTGGAACGGGCAATGGCGCATCTGAAGACAATGGGTATCGTTATCAGGGTACTAAAGCCGGCGGCAAAGGTGATTCGGGCGATCCATCTGGTAATCCCGATAGCTATGGAAACAATCCGGGAGGAAAAACGGGTGTTAGCGTAACCAAGGGCGTTCGTCCGTTAAATATGGGTGCCTTGCGATTTGAAGATGATTTCAATGAAAATGCCATCGTTTTTCTGGATATTAAATACAGTGCCTCGGGGGCTTTTATCAGTAGTGTAATAGCGAAAGGAACGACTACTTCTAAATCAACCATTATCGGGATTGCCAAAAGAAAAGCAGCTGAACTCAAATTTCCGGTAAGTTCCGACGGCGGACTTTCTACCATTGTATTTAATTTTAAAATACAGAATTAGGCAGTCAAAACATATACCCATTGCAATAAAGTGCAATTAGATTTAGATAGGTTTTATATTTGCAGTAATGACCTACCTCCAAACATTAGATTATTTATTTTCACAGCTGCCGATGTATAGCCGGGTTGGAGCTGCAGCATACAAAGAAGACCTGCACAATGCCATTGCAATATGCGGGGCACTAGATAATCCACAAAATAAATTTAAGAGTATTCATATTGCGGGAACTAACGGAAAAGGTAGCACTAGTCACATGTTGGCTGCCATTTTACAAGAGGCTGGATACAAAACCGGCTTATACACTTCTCCACATTTAAAAGACTTCAGGGAACGAATTAAAATCAATGGAAAAATGGTGAGTCAATCATTTGTCATAGATTTTGTATCCCGAACCAAATCATTGGCAGAAGAAATACAGCCGTCATTTTTTGAACTAACCATGGCGATGGCATTTGATTATTTTTCACAACAAAAAGTAGACATTGCCATCATTGAAACGGGTTTAGGGGGTAGGCTAGACAGTACCAACATCATTACCCCCATATTGTCCGTTATTACCAATATCGGCTTCGATCACATGAATATTTTAGGGGATACCCTTGTCAAAATTGCAGAAGAAAAAGCAGGTATTATCAAGGCTGGGGTTCCTGTAGTAATAGGTGAATATACCCATGAGACAAAGTTGGTTTTTGATAAAAAAGCTACCCAATGCAATGCACCCATCTATTTTTCGCAAGATGAGTATTCCATCGCCAACATTCACCCAGGCATGCGACAACTGGATTGTTCTATAAAAAACATTGCGAACGCTGAATCCAATTTCTATTCGCTCGACCTGAATGGATTATATCAGTTGCAAAATTTACGGACCACCTTAAGTGCTGTAAAAGAATTGCAAAAACAGGGCTTTCTCATTACGGAGTCAATGAAAAAAAATGCACTCGCCAATGTAAAAAAATTAACCGGATTGCATGGAAGATGGGAGCTGATAGCCGACAAGCCTTTCGTTGTACTTGATGTTGCACACAATGAAGATGGAATCCGACAAATACTTTCACAAACAAAAAGTTTTCTGGAAGTTAGCAATAAAGCAAATTTGAAAAATAAATTGCACTTTGTAATAGGCATGGCTAAAGATAAAGAACTGTCAAAGGTGTTGTCATTGCTACCGAAAGATGCAAATTATTATTTTACTGCGGCACATATTCCAAGGGCGCTTCCGTCAATTGAACTGCTGATGAAAGCTGCTGAATTTGGTTTGCAGGGATTTCATTTTGAGAATGTAAACGAAGCTATTCAAGCAGCAAAAAATCATGCTGGGCAAAATGACCTCATTGTAGTTTGTGGGAGTGTTTTTGTAGTGGGAGAGGTAAAGAATCAATGATTCAAACAAGATAGCACAATGGTATCATCAACAACATTTCCTGATGCCATTTCTTAACCTAATCGATCTAACCAGTTTATAAATAATTGAACCCGTTAAAAAAAATGCATGGCAAGAATAAAAATTGATCTTCCCGCCAATACTATAGCGAGGATAAAGTTGAAGGTCCGAATCGGAGACATCAATTACGGTAACCATGTTGGTAATGATGCCTTCGTGTCATTTATTCACGAAGCGCGGATACAATGGCTACAACAAAATGATTTCTCTGAAATGGATATTAATGGAACTGGGCTCATCATGGCAGACCTCGCCATCGAATTTAAAAAAGAAGCGCATTATGGGGAAGATATTTTAATAG
The DNA here is from genome assembly GCA_947468255.1 of Chitinophagaceae bacterium. GTDB lineage: Bacteria > Bacteroidota > Bacteroidia > Chitinophagales > Chitinophagaceae > Ferruginibacter. The sequence continues at coordinate 6,517 of CANIMM010000052.1, forward strand.
CAATTAGTGCGGGCGAAATATCCAGGGTAAGTTTTGAATTGTACTACCAACTCAGCACAGAAAGAAACCAGGTTGCCGTATTATTAGCCAAGGCAAAGACTGGCATGGTATGTTACGACTATCAACATAAAAAAACAGTAAGCGTTCCTGATTGTTTGAAGGGAATTTTACTACCCGTATAGTTTACACGCTATTCCAAATCTTCCAGCTTGCCTCTGCCTGAATCAATAACATATCATAACCGTTTTGAGTGATCGCCCCCTGTGCTTCTCCCTTTTGTAAAAAAAGGGTCTTTGCTGGTTTGTACACTAGGTCATATAAATAATGGTGGGGAGTAAGTAAATGATAGGGAATATCGGGAGCCGAATCTTCATTGGGATACATCCCCACTGGCGTACAATTAATAATGACCGTATAGTCAGACATCATTTTATTATCTATATCAGCATAATGGATGGACAGCCCATTCGAAAGAACTTGTCTTGTAACCAACAAAAATGATATTCCAAGCTTGTCAAGTACATACTGTACCGCCTTGGAAGCACCACCCGTACCTAGTACTAGCGCCTTGGTATGATGGGGTTGTAGTAATTTACCAAACGACTCTTCAAAGCCGATAATATCGGTATTGTATGCAATCAGTTTATTTCCGGAAATTTTTATACTGTTGGTGGCACCAATTTTCTTTACCTCATCCGATAATTCATCTACAAATTGAAGTACCTGTTCTTTGTAGGGTATCGTCACTCCTAATCCCTTTAGTGGGGGATTTGCCGCAATCAAGGCGGGGAATTCATCAATGGTTGGGATAGGAAAAGATTCAAAAAAACAATCTTCTAATCCTTCCCGTTCAAATTTTTCGGTAAAATATTGTTTTGAAAAAGAATGACCCAAGGGGTAACCTATTAAACCATATAATTTCATTCTTTACTTATTTGTTGAGATATAATTCAAATGTATCCCCTCTTAATCCAATGCGCATTGTTTCCAATGCAATCACTTCGCTGGGAGCTATATTGCCTAGATTTACATTACAACCTATTAATTCCAAAAAGTAAAGCTGCTGGGCCTTTTGAGGTGCTTCCCATAATATTTTTTGTTCGGGAATCTGGGTAAGTATTTCCTGTACCAGCCCCTCTCTCACTTCACCTGAGCCACGATAAATACCCACATTCCCCGCTTCCCTAGCTTCCGCAATAACATAGGTAGAACCTGCTTCCAATTCTGCACGCATTAATTCAATCCATTTATAGGGCGGAATAATATGTGCTGCATCCTTGCTGCCTACTTCGCTTAACACAGTGCCGTACTTCGTTAATTTTTCGATATAACCACATTTTTCAGCATGCGGAATAGAAATCGAGCCATCACTCACTTCCATGTAGCTGATTCCAAATTCCTTACAAACATTGATGTAATCTTCAAATTGATTTCTTACCAAAAAGGCTTCAAACAAAGTGCCCCCAAAGTAAACGGGCACATCATAGGATCGATACACTTCAAGTTTTTCCCTTAAGGTGGGAGTTACGTAAGAAGTGCCAAAACCTAGTTTCACAACATCTACATGAGGGTAAGATACACTCATGAAGTTTTTTGCCTCCTGAACACTCAATCCCTTATCCATTACCATCGTAATTCCATTTTGACGGGGCCTTTCCGTACGTTCAGGCATTTGTGTTAAATTGAAATTCATATAGGATTTTTAATGAAGCCGCAAAGATAACCAAAGCGTATTAAATAGGAATGAATTGGAAAACTAACAAAAAAAGGGGGGCTAAATAGATTTACCCCGCTTTAGCCGGGCAATTACATCTACCACTAATTGATTCTGCAATAAGGATGGGCTCAATTCAATCAGCTTTTTAATCAGTTTGGGGTTTTTATCCATTGCGAGTTCCAATTGCAGTATCGCTTCTTTTGACTTACCAAGGGCAAACAAAAAAGCAGCCTTGTAATAAATAAATATTGGCTTTATATTCGTGAGTACTAAGGCATGTTCCACATATTCAAGCCCCTCTTCAAAACAGCTGGCATTGTACAAGCACTTCAGCAATTCCATCCAGCCATTGCTATTTTTAGGTTTGGACCGTACCACGTTGCCAAAATATTGAACTGCTTGTTCTATTTTGCCCTGCTCCATCAAGCACTGCCCCATAGCAAGATTATATTCAGGCTGCATCTTGTGGATTCGCATAGCGATATGCAGATTTTTGATAGCACTTTCCCATATCCCCTCATTCATATAGGTACAGGCAATTTTATAAAAGAGTTGGGTATCTTCTTGGTTTAGATGGGTAGCTTTTCGATAATTGGATCTTGCCTGGGCATAGTTTTGAAGTTTATCAAAACAATGTGCAATGGCCTCGTAAATCACATCTTCGGGTCTTGCCAGTTCCAGTACTTTTTGCAAGGCCTCAATCGCATCCTTATATTTCCTTAACCTCAAATAGGCGTCCCCCATATTGCGCCATGCATAGTCAAATTTTTCATCGATGGCGATTGCATACTTATACGCATCTATTGCTTTCTCATATAATTTGATTCCCTGATATGCTGCTGCCAAATTAAACCAGGCCAATTCGCTGAAAGGGTGCTCGTCAATAATTTGCTGGTGCAGCCTTATTCCTTCTTCATTACGCCCTGTAAAATCTGTCCAAAAGCAAATTTTATATAAGGCCTCTTCATTCAGCGGCTCCAGTTCCAAGATCATTTTCATACAATCAAATACCTTGTCGAAATTTTCATAATCATCATGAACATCTGCTAATTCAAAAAGAAGTTCAATTTTTTCATCCCCCTCAAAATAATCCAATGCTGTTTCCAATACAGTTGCTGCCTTAATATGCTGATCCAAGGCAAGCAAGGCGTCGGTCCTCAAAATGTATAGGTTGATATCCCGGTTATCTAATAAAGCCGCCTGGTCTAGGAAATAAAGCGCTTGCTTGTATTTTTTACTTGCAATGAGTAAATCACATTTTTTCAATAAAAGGGAGGAGGAATAAGGGTACTGCTCTACGGCAAACTTGGCAGCCTCTAGGGATAGTGCTAACTGGTCTTTTTCATCAAAATAGTCAATTATTTTCTCGAAAGCATCTTCATCAATAAAAGAGTGACTGATGCCAGCTTTTAGATTATCGTACTGGTGCAATAATTCTCTCAGTTCTTCCCGGTCTTGTCGATAAGGGTATTTACTCATGGGCTAAAGGGTTACTGTAAAGTACACCATTTTAAACAAATTTTCAATTTTATGCTGGTTTTTTAAACCTTTACCCCAAAAAAAGGTCAAAAAGCTGAAAATTGATTATAAAAAAACGAAAAGAAATTCTATATTTGTAAAGTTAAACTTATTTAAATGAACACCTTCACCAAACAACTACTTGCTTTTACTATACTGATCAGTATAGTTTCTGATGTATTCGCGGACAGGGTCTTTGGAAAAAAAATTAAAAATAAGATTACCCTAAACTTAAATATTCCTTCCACCATAAAGAATGCGATTGGCTTTAACCTTAAAACAGGCTTAGCCTACAAAGGCAGTTTAATCAGCACCCATTCAAATATGGGAAGTGCAATTATTAATACTTCTTTATCTACCTACCAAAAGGGAAATACAATATACATTGTACCTTACAAGAATAAATTAACTGTTCCTGAAATTAGACAAGGCTATTCTGGAATAAAAATCATCTTAAGGAAGAAATAAATTAGCTTTTTCAAATAAAAATCCCCTTACTTCAAAGTAAGGGGATTTTTATTTGAGCGCCCTTGATACACAGTCTGGCTTGATTGCCCTTGTTATTATTTACTGCCCCGCTTTCCCCTTTTTATTTTCCTCATACGTCATCATACGATATCCAGTTTGAGGATACTCAAATTTTGAGGAAGGCACGGTGTTAAAATCAATAGAAGTTAATTTATAACTAAAAAAAAGTGCTGCCGTTTCCAATTCATATTCCAATGGAAACCCCGGTAAATTTGAAAATGCCTTATCGTAGTCCTTGTTGATAGCAACCAATTCAGGGGTATAATAAACAGCAATGGATGAGCCATCTTTCAATTGAGCGATTGCCCGCTTGCAATGGTATCCGCCAATAACTTTTGATTCACTGGTATTTTCAAATACGATTCCCTCAAATTTTTTATTTCTTTCATCCCAATTTTCCTTCGTAAGCAGGATCATCAACTTTTGACCGCTATATTCTTTTAATATGGCAGCATTACCGGTTTTGGAATTATAGATAGTGGTTTCTGTTCCCATTGAAGTTTTCATATCTATCCTACTAAGCCCTCCTTTTAGATACCTTGTTGATGTAGCTCCTGCAAATCCATTATCGGGCTTATTTTCCTTGGCACGTGATTGCAAGGAAATTTCGTAGGTAATGGTACCCTCTGAGATTGTTTTTTGTGCATAGCTTGCAGTAGATAGCAGCAGCGTAAAAAACAGAAAAAGAAAAATTACATTAGTTTTCATTTCAACGTATTTTAATAAAGATAACAAAATTCGCTGCCAAAAATATGAAAATTACAACAGCCCGCAACGCTGATAGGCGAATGCGGGCTGTTGTAATTTTGCCAAAAAGGCTACATTATTTCTTGGTTTTATTTTTTAAATCCTGAACCTTCTGGTTGGCATCCTGCATAGCCTGTATTTTTTCCTGAAGTTTGCTTTGCTTAACAGGCTTCTTTCTATTAATTTCAATCTGCGCCAAAATCTTATCGTGGTCAATAATATACTTCTGAATAACGATTTGAAGGATAAGGGTAATGGTATTTGAAATGGTATAATACCAAGTTAACGCCGCCGGTAGCATGTTAAACACCCCCAGTAACATCACTGGAAATATATAGGGCATGTACTTCATTACAGGATTGGAATTGTCCTGCATACTGCTCATGCTGTAAATTGAAATGAGTAAGCTGGTAAGCGTTGCCGTTATCGTAAATAAGCTGATATGATCACCATAAAAAGGGATTGAGAATGGTAGGTTATAAATAGAATCATAGGCAGCCAGATCCTTTGCCCAAAGAAAATTTTCTCCCCTCAATGAAATATTGCTTTGAAAGAAATAATATAACGACATAAAGATGGGAATTTGTAACAGTGCGGGAAGGCAACCTCCCAATGGGCTCACTCCTGCTGATTTCCAAAGCTTCATTTGATCCATACTAAATGCCTGCTTATCTTCTCCGTGCTTATCCTTGAGTTTGTCAATTTCTGGCTTTAGCGCTTTCATCTTGGCACCACTAACATAACTTTTATAGAGAATGGGCGAAGTAAGCAACCTTATAAAAAGAGTCAACAATAGAATAACAATCCCCATACTAGCCACATTCTTTCTTAGCAGGTCAAATACGGGTAAAAGAAGATGGCGGTTAATGTATTTTACAAATGCAAACACGCCGCTACCGTAGGGTACAATACTTTCCATTTGATTTCCGTAGGCCTTTAGTATATTGTAATCACTAGGGCCATAATATAACTGTAATGGAATTTGTGCCGATCTTCCTGAAGGCACATTGATCCTGAAATTAGCAGCTGTTTGGGCGATAATATGAAGTGCTGTGTCAGTAGGAACCACCCACTTTAGTTCTGCTGATGGGAATTTATTTTTATTGAGCAAAGTGGTTATAAAAAACTGTTGCTTAATAGCGATCCAGTCCACTGCTTTTTCAAACCTCTTAGTATTTCCAGAGCCTATCATTTCAAAATCAAAATTCCCTTCACTTACCTGTGCGATATGAGTTTGTTGCCTTTCATAGGTCATGTCTTTTTCTACTCGCTCCGTTTGAGTTTGCCAAAGTAAATTAATGGATTGCTGTGTTACCAATTGATCAGCTCCCTCCAAATTGATTGAAAAATCAATCATGTACTCATTTGGATGCAAAGTGAAAAGGTGAGACACTTGCTGTTTCCCTGAAGAATCTTGTATACTAAAGCTCAGCGTTTGGCTTTTATCTGCATTGGTAACTATGGCAGCGGAGGTAAATAGCAGATCGCCGGTTGCCGCTGTTTGCTGATTTCCTGAGTTAATCGAGTAGGAGATTTTATTAAATGATCCTTTTTGCAAAACAATCGGTTTGCCGTCTAGGGTACTATACTTTTTTAACTCTACTGTTTTTGGCTGAGCCCCTTTATTGGTAAATGTAACCTTCATGACTTCATTTTCCACCACCGTCAATTGCTCGGGCTGATTCAAAAAAGCCTGAAAACCTCCAGCAGACTGAATTTTACGCATGGTGTCAGCAGTCAAGGAGTCCTTCATTACAGCAATACGGTCTACCTTAGGCCTCATTTTGGCAATGGAGTCAGTTATTCTTTTTTGCTGAACAAGGTAAGCTTGATTATCCTTGCTGTTGAAATAAAACATCCCCATTAAAAGCATCCCAATCAGCACAAATCCAATCACTGTATTTCTATCCATTCCCATAAGTATAATTTAGTGAGCAAAGGTAATTAAAGTTTAGAGTTATCGTTTGAAGTTTAGATTAAATATAAAAGCCCCGAAAATTCGGGGCTTTTATATTTATACAACATTTTTGCTTACTTTTTTGCAGCAGGAGCAGCGGCAGCAGCTTTAGGAGCTGGAGCAGCCTTAGCACCAGCAGCTTTAGGAGCAGCAGCCTCTTCTTGTTTCAATTGACGAGTCATCGTGATAGAAGCAATAGGAATACGAGGTGAGTTCATAATTTCCATATTGTCTGCCTTCACATCCTGAACACGGATATTTTCATTTAACTCCAAATTAGTAATATCTAATTCAATGTTTTCACGCAAATATTTAGGCAACAGTTTAACTTTTAAACTCTTGATTTTAATAACCAATTTACCACCTGCTTTCACACCTACTGGAGCTCCAGTAAACTTAAGGGGTAGGGTAACTATTACTTTTTTGTCTTCTACCAATTCTAAGAAATCAACATGAATTAGTTGATCACTTACTTTGTCAAACTGCAGATCTTTCAGTACGCATCTATACGCTTTTCCTTCAATATTAGCTAATACAACCATAAAATCAGGTGTATACACTACATTCTTAAAAGCAGTTGCAGGAGCAGCAAAATTGATCTCCTTAGCACCTCCGTAAATTACAGCTGGCACTTTTTCCTCAAGGCGAAGTTGGCGGGTGGCTTTTTTGCCA
>CANIMM010000053.1 GCA_947468255.1 Chitinophagaceae bacterium
GCGCCACATGACCACCAGTCAGATAAAAAAGGAAGGAAATACCAATAAAGTGGGTGTTTTTGTAAATGCCTCCATTGAAGAAGTGTTGCAGATGGTAGATGAATGCAGACTTCATATGGTACAATTGCACGGAGATGAAACCCCTCGTTATTGTGAAAAGTTAGCCGATTATATTTCAGTGGTTAAGGCATTCCGAATCAGTGAAACGGATAATGTAGGCTGGCGAATTAGGGAATTTAAAGATGTATGCGATATGTTTATGTTTGATACGGAAGGTGCAGGATATGGGGGAACTGGAAAAAAATTCAATTGGGATTCTTTAAAGGATGTTGTAATTGGTAAACCCTATTTTTTAAGTGGCGGCATCGAGCCGGTGGATGTAGAAAAATTAAAGGAATTCGAAACAAGGCCAGAGGCCAAGGCGTTATTTGCTATTGACATCAATAGCAAATTTGAAATATTACCGGGTGTAAAAGATACTACCCTTATTAAAAGTTTTACCAATCAGTTGTAATTATTAAAATAAAATATCAATGAATATTAAAGTATGTGGAATAACGCAGCTCAAACAATTGCAGCAGCTGGATGGTTTAAACATTGCTTTTGCAGGTTTAATCTTTCATAAAGCGTCACCTCGGTATGTAGTCGATAAAATACCTAGGGAAGCTTTGCAGGGTACAGATTTTGATCTTAAAAAAGTGGGCGTATTTGTAAATGAAGGTTATGATGAAATCATGCAGATAGTGGAAGATTACGGATTGGATGTGGTTCAGTTACATGGGGACGAAACACCAGAATTATGTGAGCAGTTGTCAGAAGACGTAGAAGTGATCAAAGCGTTTTCAATAAGTGATAAGATAACTTCCATTGACGATATGATTGTAGACTATGATGATGTTTGTGATTATTATTTATTTGATACTGCATCGAAAACAGGACAGGCAGGCGGTACCGGTAAAAAATTTGATTGGAAGTTGGCGAGTAAAAGTAAAATCGAAAAGCCATTTTTTTTAAGTGGCGGAATTAGTTTAGATGATATTGTAAAAATTAAAGCATTTAAACATCCGGATTATTTTGGGATAGACGTGAATAGTTGTTTTGAAAAAAGCCCTGGAATAAAAGATATGGCTTTATTACTGCAGTTAAAGCAGGCAATGAAATAATTTCTTTTTTATTATAGCATTGTAGATTGGATATTAAAAAATAATGTATGGTCACCGTAAGAAATGCGATTGAGAATGATCTGCCGGCAATGCTGGAAATATACAATGAAATTATACTCAACACGTTGGCGGTATGGCACGAGGAGCCTCATACCCTTGCGATGCGAGAAGAATGGTTTTTATTGAAAATGCAACAGGGATTTCCAGTATTGGTAGCTGAATCGAATGGTTTGATATTGGGTTTTTGTACCATAGCAACTTTCAGGCCTTGGTCGGGGTTTAGATTTACAGTGGAGAATTCAGTATATGTACGGGCCGAAAGTAGGGGCCAAGGGGTTGCGAAATTATTACTGCCTCCCTTAATCGCTGCAGCCAAGGAATTAAATATTCATGCAATGGTTGCTGGTATTGAAGCAACCAATGAAGCAAGTATTGCTGTGCATGAAAAATTTGGTTTTATCGAGGTGGCTCATTTTAAGGAAGTAGGTTATAAGTTTGGAAGATGGATGGACCTGAAATTTTTAGAGTTGATTTTGTAATTCTTATTTTTTCATTGAGTGATGCAGTAGTGCATTCAATTTTTTATAGTAGTATCAACTTTTCATAAGTTGATATTTTAAGGGAATAAATTTTTAATAAAATGATGACAGTACAAGAAAATAATTTTTCTGTTGATTCACATGGATATTATGGCAATTTCGGGGGTGCTTTTATTCCTGAAATGCTGTATCCCAATGTAAAGCAGCTTCAGGAGCAGTATCTACTAATAATGAATGACCCTATTTTTCAGGAGTCATTTCAGCAATTGTTAAGGGATTATGTGGGCCGTCCTACACCTTTATTTTTGGCTGAAAGGCTGAGTAAAAAACATGGGGCTACTATTTATTTAAAAAGGGAAGATCTCTGTCATACGGGTGCTCATAAGATTAATAATACGGTAGGGCAAATATTGCTTGCAGAGCGACTCGGAAAAAAAAGAATCATTGCGGAAACGGGTGCCGGTCAGCATGGAGTAGCTACGGCTACTGTTTGTGCATTGAAGGGGTTGGAATGTATTGTATATATGGGGGAAAAGGATATTGAGCGCCAGGCGCCAAATGTAGCCCGTATGAAGATGTTGGGTGCTAAGGTGGTACCTGCAGTAAGTGGAAGTAAAACCTTAAAGGATGCTACCAATGAGGCAATCAGAGACTGGATCAACAATCCGGTGGATACCCATTATATTATTGGGAGTGTAGTGGGACCTCATCCTTATCCCGATATGGTAGCAAGGTTTCAAAGTGTAATCAGCGAAGAAATAAAAAAACAGTTACTCGAAAAAACGGGTAGTTCCCTTCCTACGCATGTAATTGCTTGTGTGGGTGGTGGCAGCAATGCAGCTGGTGCATTTTATCATTTCCTCGATGATCTATCGGTTAAATTAGTGGCAGTGGAAGCAGCAGGTTGTGGCATTAGCAGTGGAATGAGCGCAGCAACTACCCAATTGGGTAAGCCGGGTATTTTGCATGGTAGTAAGAGCCTGTTAATGCAAACCGAGGATGGACAAGTGATAGAGCCCCACAGTATTTCAGCAGGCTTGGATTATCCGGGAATAGGACCATTGCATGCTCATTTATATAAAAGTGGGCGGGGTACTTTTATGAGTGCTACGGATAAAGAAGCCCTTGAAGCAGCTTTTGAAATTAGCAGAACCGAAGGGATCATTCCTGCGTTAGAAACTGCACACGCTTTTTCAGTTTTGAAGGATATTCAATTCGAAAAAACAGATGTGGTAGTCATTTGTTTGAGTGGAAGAGGGGATAAGGATCTAGATACTTATATGAAATATTTGTAGTTTTCCTGTAATACATTCAATCACCAAAACGACTGGAAATATCCAATAAATTATGAACAGAATTGATGCGCTATTTAACAAAAAAAAGCATTCGATATTAAATGTGTATTGCACTGCAGGCTATCCTCATCTGAACAGCATGGTGGAGGTACTAAGTTCATTGCAAAATAATGGAGCGGATATTATAGAAATCGGAATGCCTTATAGTGATCCTTTGGCAGATGGCCCCGTGATACAGCAAAGTAATTTGATTGCGCTAGAAAATGGAATGAGTATCCCTGTACTTTTTGAACAGTTGAAAAATATCCGTGAAACCATTCATCTCCCTATTATTTTAATGGGATACATGAATCCAATTTTGCAATTTGGTCTTCAAAAGTTTTGTGAAGCAGCAGCAGCGGTAGGGGTGGATGGAGTTATTTTGCCCGATTTACCGATGTACGAATTTGAAACTGACTATCAGCAATTGTTTGACCAATACCAGCTTAAATTTATTTTTTTGGTAACCCCTGAAACGGGTGAAGCAAGGATTCGTAAAATTGATGGACTTTGTAGTGGTTTTTTATACGCAGTATCTTCTTCCTCCACTACGGGTAATAACAAGGCGATTGCCGACCAATCAGATTATTTTAAACGATTGCAGGCAATGCAATTGAGCAATCCCATACTGGTGGGTTTTGGAATAAAGGATAAGGCAACTTTTCAATCGGCCTGTCAATATACCAATGGCGCCATTATTGGAACTGCTTATATAAAAGCGTTGGAAAATTCCACTGACATTGATCTTTCTACTAAAGAATTCTTAAATAAGGTGCTGGCTTAGTTCATTTCGACAAAAAAAATTAAATTACATGCTTAAATCAGTCAACATGAAGAATTTTTTGGTTTTGTTTCTTTTCATCCCTTCGCTATTATTTGCTCAAAATCAAACCAGCAAAAAATCCTCTTCTCTTACAAAACCATTGTCGGCTCCTGCTAAATCAGGAACTTTAAAAACGGCAGGTGGATTTACTATTGAAGGATTCATTAAGGGGTTTGCGGATGGTACCACTGTTTCATTACTCAATGGACAAACTGGGGCGCCGGAGGCTGAAACAACGATCAGTAAGAATTTATTTTCATTCAATGGAAAACTCGTTACCCCTGATTTTAAAATTATTTTATTTGATAAAAAACCTCCTTACATCACTTTGTTTTTGGATAACAGTAAGGTGAATATTACCGGGGTAAAGGATTCTATAGAAGCCGCTGTAATTACTGGTTCTGTGTCTCATGCCGATTTTGCAAAGCTCAATCAGTTATTAGCTCCATATCAAAGATTATTTGCTGAAAATGCGGTACATGATGCCCAGGAAGTGGCAAGTGCAATGGCAGCCATAGAAAATTTCGTGAAAAGACAAACTGCTTCCTTCGTTGCACCCCTGGCCGTTATTAGGTATAGTCAATTGAATATGGAGGTTGGTAAAACAGAAGAATTGTTTAAGCTTTTATCGGCAGAAGTGAAAAATACGCCCATGGGTAATTATGTTGCCCAGCAAATTGCTGATTCAAAAAGAAATGCCATTGGCACTGTGTTAGCAGATTTTACGCAGGCCGATACAACTGGCAAACCCATTCGCCTTAGTTCCTACCGTGGTAAGTATGTGCTGATTGATTTTTGGGCAAGTTGGTGCAGACCTTGTAGGCAGGAAAACCCAAATGTGGTGGCTAATTTTAACAAGTACAAGGAAAAAAATTTTACAGTACTGGGGGTTTCATTAGACAAAACCAAATCCGCTTGGGTAGAAGCTATTGCAATGGATGGACTTGCCTGGGGTCATGTAAGTGATTTGCAGGGCTGGACAAATGCGGTAGCACAACAGTACCAGATAAGTAGCATTCCCCAAAATTTCCTAATAGGTCCTGATGGAATAATTATTGGTAAAAATTTGAGGGGAGCTGATTTGGAAAGAAAGCTGGAGTCAATTTTTAAATAAGCGATTGACTTGTAGGATCTAGCTATCAAGATGACATCTTTTTGTGCACCGCTTATTTATACTCTCCAAAAACTTTTCTCAATTCATCCGATATTTCTCCGAGCGTGCAATAGTTTTCCACCGCATTCAATACGAAAGGCATGAGGTTGCTACTGCCACTGGCTGCTTGATTAATTTGAAGTAAGCATTCCTGTACTTTTTTATTATCTCTTTTGGCTTTTAGTGCCGTAAGCTGATCAATCTGATCCTGGCGGATGCTATCGTTGATTTTAAATCCGCTGGAATTATTTTTTTTGTCGGATTGGAATTTATTGACGCCTACGATAATTTTTTCTCCTGTTTCAATCTTTCGTTGATAATCATAGGCACTTTTTGCAATTTCATCTTGCATATAACCCTGTTCAATTGCCGCAACACTTCCACCCATCGCATCAATTTTTGTAATGATATCCCAAGCAGTAGTTTCCATTTCATTGGTGAGGCTTTCTACAAAAAAACTACCTGCCAGCGGATCAGCGGTATCAGGTACACCCGTTTCGTAGGCTACAATTTGCTGTGTGCTAAGAGCAATGCCAGCAGCTTCTTCACTGGGTAAGTTGAGGGCTTCATCATAGCTGTTGGTATGCAGACTTTGCGTACCGCCCAATACGGCGGCAAGTGTTTGTAGTGCAACACGGGTAATGTTGTTGAGTGGTTGTTGAGCCGTGAGGGTAGCTCCACCTGTTTGTGTGTGAAAGCGCAGCATCATTGCCTTTGGATCTGTTGCACCAAGCCCCTTCATGATGATCGCCCAGATTTTTCTTGCAGCCCTAAATTTGGCTACTTCTTCGAATAAATTATTGTGGGCATTGAAAAAGAAGGAGAGTCGTTTACCCAGTGTATTGATATCCATTCCTTTTTCCAAGGCCGCTTTTACATATGCCTTCCCGTTACTTAAGGTGAATGCAATTTCCTGTACTGCGGTGCTTCCTGCTTCCCTGATATGGTAGCCCGAAATTGAAATGGTATTCCATTTTGGGATTTCCTTTTCACACCATTCAAAAATATCGGTGGTAATACGCATGGAGGGGGTTGGAGGAAAAATATAAGTTCCTCTGGCTGCATACTCTTTTAAAATATCATTTTGAATAGTACCTGAAATTTTACTTAGGTCTGCTCCTTGTTTTTTTGCCAGTGCAATATAGAATGCCAGCAAGATTAAACCAGTTGAATTGATAGTCATTGAAGTGGTAATCTCTTCGAGTTGTATTCCTTTAAATAAAGCTTCCATATCTTCTAGCGAATTTATGGCAACTCCCACTTTACCTACTTCTCCCTCAGCAAGGGCATGATCACTGTCGTATCCGATTTGGGTGGGAAGGTCGAAGGCTACACTCAATCCATTAACCCCAAGGGATAATAAATAATGATACCGTTGGTTACTTTGTTGTGCAGTACTGAATCCGGCATATTGCCGCATGGTCCATAATTTTCCCCGATACATATCTGCCTGTACACCTCTGGTAAAAGGAAATTTACCGGGCAATTCGTTGGGTATTGGCCCAAGGTCAAAGTTGGTATATACTTCCTTAATTTCAATACCGGAATCTGTAAACTTTTTTTTCATAAAGGCAATGAGGGCATTTATTATCTTATAATAATTTTTTCACTTCAAATTGAATGGCATCTAATACCAATTGACTTAATTCAGCATTGTTATTAGTACAGTATTCCAAAATAAGTTTGCTTAGTTCTATTGCATTGGCCTGGGGAGCCAATACGGTTGCCAGTTGGTTGATGATGAAAATATTTTGTTCCTTCAAGTTGGTGATTGCTTTCCATACCTCCGAGTTGATATAGATTTGTTGAGTGATATTATGCTCATATTCACTGCGAATGGTTTCAATCAACCCTGCTTGTAATTCTGCAGCAGTTAGGACAGTGGAGTGCATCCTAGTTACGAGGTTTTTCAGGGAGATCCTATCGGCTAGCAAGGCAAGTCTTTCATAAGCTTGCAGTATTAACTGTCCATTGACGGCTTTTTCAGGCTGTTTTGCTCTGATTTCACTTTTTACCAACCGAAGTTCGGTCAATAAGTGAAAAACTAACCCAATGATTAGGACCATTGCTATTCCTTGTATTTCTACAATTCCAACTTCAAATAGTAGCATGTTTTTTTTACAAAAATACAACAATGTGGCACTAATATTTCCTTCTTTCGAAAAACTAGGATACGGGCATTTTTTAAAATAATTGATACCTTTACATAAATAAAGTGAAATTTATGGAAACATTGATAGCAGCTCCCGTTAGTTTAACGCAAGGTGCAGTGGAAGAAGTTAAGCGCTTGATGAATGAAATTGATTTTGATAAAAGCAATTTGCTGCGTGTAGGGGTAAAAGGGGGTGGATGTAGCGGAATGACCTATGTGTTGGGTTTTGATATTCCTACTGAAAAGGATGACCATTTTGAAATAGCCTCCATTGCTTGTATCATGGAACGGTCACATGGAATCTATTTAATGGGGATGGAAGTAGATTGGCAGGGTGGGTTAAATTCGCGCGGATTTACCTTTAAGAACCCCAATGCGAGCACTACTTGTGGGTGCGGCACTTCCTTTGCTGTTTAATCAATAAGTGAGCTCTAAAGCAAGCAATTCAATTCGTTGTTCATACTATCAATAAAAAACCCGTTCAATTGAACGGGTTTTTTAGTATGATGTCTAATTTCTAGATTATGCTTTCTTTGCTACCGGTTTATCGCTGCTAATCAATTCTGCTTCTCCCAATGCCTTATCTTTTGCAAAATCCACCAAGATAGGGGCTGCGACAAAAATAGAGGAGTAAGTACCTGTGATTACCCCAATTAACATGGCGAATGCAAAACCTCTTGTAACCTCACCACCAAAGATGAATAAGATCAATAGGGTTAAAAATACGGTCAGTGAGGTCATTACAGTACGACTAAGGGTATCGTTGATGGCACGATTGATAATACTTCCCTTGTCGCTAGCTTTAGAGCCCTTGCTGTATTCGCGGATTCTATCAAATACGAT
Source organism: Chitinophagaceae bacterium (assembly GCA_947468255.1). Classification (GTDB taxonomy): domain Bacteria; phylum Bacteroidota; class Bacteroidia; order Chitinophagales; family Chitinophagaceae; genus Ferruginibacter. The sequence continues at coordinate 8,008 of CANIMM010000053.1, forward strand.
AACGGTATCATTCATACTAAAACCAATGACTGTTAAAATCGCTGCGATAAAATGCTGATCGATTTCCAACGGGAATGGAACCACATTTTTAAAGAAAGAGAATACCGCCAACATTACAAGTACGTCATGCAATAAGGCTACAATCGTTCCAAAAGAATATCTCCAGTCACGGAAACGGATAAAGATGTAGATGAAAATAGCCAATAGTCCAAAAATAATCGCCTTGATGGCACCTGCTTTCAGATCTGCCGAAATGGTAGGCTGAATGGTTTGTGAACTTTGTATGCTGTTTTTAGAAAAATCAGCATAACTGATATTGGGAAGCACTTTCTTTAATCCTTCATATAATTTGGTTTGAACTGCATCATCTGCATTCTCTTGACCAATTAAATAGGAAGTAGTGATGTTTAAGTGTTTATTGTCACCTACAGTTTTAATGATAGGGAAATCGCCTTCAAGAGATTTTCTAAGATCATCTTGCACTGATTCATTGGAAACCGACTGAGGAAATTCAATCGTATAACTGCGACCACCCTTAAATTCAACGCCATAATGGAAACTATTGAAATAAGATCCGATTCCAAGTATTAGTACAATGATAGAAATAGCGTATGCCACTTTTCTGTATTCAATAAATTGAAATTTGGCATGTTTAAAAACTCGTTTTGATACGCCGGTAAAGTAATTAAAGTGACGATTTTTATTGGTCCAGAAATCAGTGATGAGCCTAGATACTAATATTCCGCAGAACAAAGACAATAGGATACCAATGATTTGGGTAGTTGCAAAACCTAATACAGGGCCTAATCCAAAATAAGCTAGGATAATGGCGGTTAATAAAGTGGTAACGTGCGCATCTATAACGGGAGCGAGTGAACGCCTATAACCGTCATTGACTGCTTGTGGATATGACTTACCTTTCGTTAGTTCCTCCTTGATTCTTTCAAAAATAATAACGTTGGTATCTACTGCCATACCAATGGTTAACACCAAACCGGCAATACCGGCTGCGGTAAGGGTAAATCCCATTGCGCTCAGTACACCTATTGTAAATAGTAAGTTCAGGATAAGGGAGATATTAGCAACCCAGCCACCACTATTATAATAAACCAGCATAAGGCCGAAAATAACCAGGAATGCAATTCCAAAGGCCATCATACCGCCATTTACAGCAGCTTTACCTAAGGTAGGGCCTACAATTTGCTCAGCAACAATTTTTGCTGGAGCATTGGTTTTACCTGATTTTAAGATATTGGCAAGATCCTGTGCTTCTTCGGTAGTAAAACTTCCAGAAATTTCGGAACTTCCCCCTTCAATTGGGCCATTCACATTGGGAGCAGAATAAACTATCTCATCCAATACAATGGCAATAGGACGGTTGGTATTATCTGTGGTTAATCTTGCCCAGGTTTTTGCACCTACACTGGTCATTTGCATTTTAATAGAAGGGCGACCTCTATCATCAAAGCTTTGACTTGACTCTTCCACACCTTCACCTTCTAATTTTGCCTTATCTGTTCCTGGTACTGTTTTAATAGCATATAAAGGATAATAACGAAGACCGCTTTTTGCTGCTTTCTCTTCTACTCCTAATAAAAATTTCATATCTGCAGGCAAACTGTTCTTAACTACTTCTAAATTCATGTAGGAGTTAAAAACACCAGTATCTTTTAGGGCGATGCTTCCAATGGCGGAACTAAAAACTGGTCTACCTGTTTTTGGATCTTGCTGGCCTTCAATTGGATTAATGACTTTGAAAAAAGCATTTTGATTGGCAGCAATTTTTACAGAATCCACTACATTTTTATTAGAAGTGTCTGAAGCACTCACACCACTTAAATAGTCACTTACTGCCTTGTCAGCAATTTGAAGTGGACCAGCTAGTTCACTGATATTGTACACTTCCCAGAACTGAAGGTTAGCACTTGCCTGAAGCAATTTCCTAACCCTTTCTTTGTCTGTAATGCCCGCCAGTTCTACGTTGATAACACCTCTGTTTTCATCGAGGTTGATGGTTGGACTAGCCAAACCGAATTTATCAATACGCTTTAATAATATTTTATAGGTTTCTTGTATGGCACCTTTGGCTGTTATTCGAATCTGGTCAACTACTTTATCATCACTATCGGTGATTTTAACTTGCTTTCCTGCTCCTGCAAATAAAGAAGTCAGTTTTGCTCCGGGATTTTGTTCTTTGTAAGCCGAAGTAAACAAAGTAATGTAATCGGTATTACTGCTTATTTTTTGAGCATTGGCCGTTTGGATGGCTTTTAACAGTGCGGGGTCTTTGGGGTTGTTGCTCATGGATTTCAATAAACCTTCGAGACTTACGTCCATGGTTACACTCATTCCACCTTGCAAATCCAGACCAAGTTTCAACTCATTTTCTTTACACTTTTGGTAAGTGGTTCCCACTATTGGGTAGATGCTTTTGTCTCTTGTACTATCCAATAGACGTTGCATTCTGCTTTTTACAAGCAGGTCTTTATCCTCGCCCTTTACATCGGGGAATTGTGATTTTACAATTCTTTCCGCCTGTACTTTTATCTTACCTTCGTAATTTTGTATCACCCATGTGTAGGATAGTTCCCAAAGGGAGATAAAAACTAAAGCGATGGCGAAAAACCAAACTAAGCCTTTCAATTTCATAATCGGTTACTTTTAATAGCTACTTTGTTAATTTTTTAGAAGTCCGCAAAGATAGGGGAAAAACTCTTTGAAGTAGTTGGCTGGTTATTTTAGATTTTTCTTCAATTTTACACGTAAATACTTAATATGGGAATAAATAAACCACTCCTTGTCTTTTTGCTTGCCAGTACCTTTGGGTTAGTATCCTGCTCGGTAACTAAAAAAACGCCTGCTCCTGTTGTGCAGACTGTTAAAGTGGCTCCTATTCCTGCAGAGAAGGAGATTATTCGAAAAGATGCATTTTTTGAAGATTTGATGGGTCAATACCCCCAGTATTTTGATCAGGTGCTCAAAAACCGCAAAGATTGGAACGTGCAAATCATTTATACAGCGGTTGATAGAACTAGCAATGGCAATCCTGTATTTACCAATTATAGTTTTAACCTCAATTCCGCTAAGTATTTTTATCCTGCCTCCACGGTAAAGTTGCCCATATCAATATTGGCATTGCAAAAGCTGAACGAATTGAAAATAATTGGTTTAGACCGAAATACCACCATGATCACGGATCAGGCGTATAGTGGTCAAACGCCTGTATACAATGATCCGAGTACTCCTGACGGAAGGCCCTCCATATCTCAATATATTAAAAAAAATCTTCTAGTGAGTGACAATGATGCTAGTAATCGATTATACGAATTTTTGGGACAAGATTACATTAATGAGCAATTGCAAAAGAAGGGGTATGTCAATGTTCAAATTTTACATCGCCTAGGTATTTCACTTTCGCCCGATGAAAACCGGCATACCAACCCGGTTAAATTTGTATCGCCACAGGGTACAACGCTGTATAATCAATACATGCAATCCGCTAGTCGTAAATATTTGCAGCGTAGGGATTCTGTTGGCAAGGCTTTTTATAAAGAAGGGCGGTTAATACCTCAGCCGATGGATTTCTCATCGAAAAATCGAATTGGCTTAGCGGATTTGCATAGAATTTTAATCAACCTGGTTTTTCCAAACAGTGAGCCCCGGGCACAAGGCTTTAATCTTAGCTCGGAGGACAGGAATTTTTTATTGAAATATATGAGTCAGTTGCCAACGGAAACTATGTCTCCTCCCTATTCGGCAGATACTGCTGCTTATTGGCCTTCCTTTTGTAAATTTTTATTATTCGGTTCACAAAAAGGGGCAATACCAAAAAATATTCGCATTTTTAATAAGGTAGGGGATGCCTATGGTCAATTGACGGATGTAGCTTATATAGTGGATTTTGAAAAAAAAATCGAGTTCTTTTTGTCTGCCACCATTTATTGCAATAAAGACGGAATACTCAATGATGACCATTATGATTACGAAACCCTTGGTTTCCCTTTCATGAAGCAATTGGGGCAGGTAATCTATAATCTTGAACTGAAACGTAAAAGAAAGATCATTCCTGATTTGACACCATTTATTTTTGAGTATGATAAGTAAGTTTCGTTGATTCTAATTTCAACTTCAACTGTACTTTCTTTTTCAATCTATGCTATTAAGCGGGATTGATTAAAAAATTTACAGCAATGCATTCCACACAAAACGGTTTATAACCGTTTTGTCATCCTTGTAATATTCCTCCCAATCTTTCGTTCGCTCAGCAAGTAGATGCTTAAATTCTTTGTTTGGATATGATTTTTTTGTTGAAGCAGGTTTTATGGCAGCCTCATTTACATCAGCAATGATTACTTTAGTTGCAATCCAAGAGGTGAATAAACGAGGGATAGTCATTCCTAGGATCATTCCAGGTAATCCATTGATACTGCAGGGACCACCACTAATCATTATCTCGTCTGTATAAAATGCAAAAACATACACACTGTCAAATATTTTGCCAATTGCTTTGCGGCAATTGAAGCCGGCAATCACCATGCGTTCGTTGGTTAATTTCCATTGAATGGATTGCAGGCTATCTTTTACATAAATGGCAGAGCCTATCACGGTCTTTTTCATTTCAAACGAGTTGTTGGTATAGTTAATATACCACTCATTTTCTTCCTCGTCTCTTTTCATGTAATCGGGCAACTTGATCTTTTCGTCGATATGATCAAACTTGTAAATACTTTTATTATTGGAGAAGCTAAAATGGAAATAGGAGATTTTGAAAGGGGGTAAATTTTCTTTCATCATTTCATCCCACATATTGTTTCCCATATCCTTGAGGATACTTTTTTTAACCTCAAATTCAATGGTTGCCTTGTTAATAAATTGTTGTGCCCAAACTGTTTGAAAAGACACTATCATTAAAAGGGCAATAATCGTTGCTTTCATTATTTATTATTTTGCTGCTGCATTTTTATTTTTAAAATCCCATCTAAACCCAACCATCCAATATCGTTTAAGCCGATCGTTTCGAATCTCAGTAAGTGTATTACCGGTTAGATTTCGGTCGATGCCAATATTTTGATTGAGGATATCTTTGATGCTAAAGAAAATCGTGAATTCATCTTGATGAAATGATTTCTCTAACTGAGCATCCCATAATTGGTTGTTTAAATTATTGGAAAATTCACTGGTTTTTTGCCTATAGTTGTACTCTATATCGGAACTGATTTTCCAAGTTTTTTTAACATAGTACGCAGTACTTAGACTGATTGTATTGCTATTGAATCGGATTGTTTTGTTGTAGGCAGTAGATTGATTGACATTGTAACCAAAATTATTTTCTAAGTTAATTTCATATAGTTTAGTCTTTGACTTTCTAAA
>CANIMM010000054.1 GCA_947468255.1 Chitinophagaceae bacterium
ATATGCCCCCGGCAGGCCGGTTAGCTTTGGATGCGGACATCCTGATTGGGGAGCAAAGTCCGATGAAAATTATCTGCTCGAACGCAGGCAAAGATGGCCAGAAAAAGGACATACTGCCACAACTTTAGCATTCTACAAAGAAGTCATTAATGCGCCCAATTTGTTGGGCGTATTGGCAGGGCATACCCATCGGCAAAGTCTGGATGTAATGAATGGATTGCCACAAATAGTAACCAACCCAAATACTACTGGGGCCTATCTTCACATTGACTTTATTCCGGCTTAAAAAAATCAGTTTAATTACATTATATATCCTAGCATTATAATAAAAAAATGAGAGCAATCAATTGCTTTCATTTTTTTATTTTTTAAATTCCTATTCAATTGCTGCTTATTTATATTCAATAAAATACCTCCAAAAGAAACAATATCTTAAATCGGAATACACTTATATTTTAAGTTATTCATTTTTTAAATTAAACTTTTTACCATCCAAATTGTCAATACCATTCAGCTGAAAAGCAGCTAATCCTTTTGCTCAACTCTAAAACATTTCAACATGGCAATCAATCGAATATTCACCTCAGTATTTTTAATTGTTGGTCTTTTCAATGCTTCCTGTAAAAAGGAAAATAGTGTAACCAATACCGTTACATCCGAATTCGCAGCAAGCAGCAGTGCATTCACCAACAACGGCAGCTATCCAAAAAAGTACACCTGCGACAGTTTGGGCATTTCCCCAATATTGAACTGGTCAAATGCGCCAACCGGCACCACCAGTTATGCCATCACCATGCACCATATTCCAGGGCCAGGCGAAAAACATGTATATTTTGTATTGTACAATATTGCGTCAACGGTAACCAGTATCCCAGAATCGGTTTCAGGCGTTGGGCTATTTGGCATCAACACGGTAAACGGGAAAAACGCTTATACCCCACCCTGCTCGCAGGGGCCAGGTGATAAACTATACACCATTACTGTTTATGCGCTTTCATCCGCACCTGTGTTTACAGTGCCGCAAACCCAGGTAACCATGGACCTTTTGCTGAGTGCCATCAGCACCAAAACACTAGGCACTTCGATAATAAATGTAACCTATGCAAGATAAAATCAGTCACCTTAAATTGAAATGTATGAAAACCAAGCAACTTATTCAGCAATGCTTCCTGTTCCTATTACTTACCAATGCTACTGTTTCCATTGCCCATCCAGGTGGTCATTATCAGGGAAAAGAAGCCATTTTTAATAATTGGCAGCTAAAAAATGGTGAGGCTATCAAAGGTAATTTTTCGATGGGCAAGGGCAATTTTATTGTTTTAGAACAAGAAAATGGGAAACTAACGAAGGTTTTCATTGAAAACCTTTCGGAACAGGATCAGCAACTGGCCCTTTTTAAAATAAGAAAATATGACCAGCTAAACCAATCATATGGAACTGGGCAGCAGTCAATCAACTCTGAAAAAATCGGTTGGAACTACCCTCAGTTTTTTATTCTGGCCCTGCTGACTGTTGTCACTTTTCTTATATGCAGAAAAGGATACCGACTTTTCACAGAAGCCTTACACACCAACACAAAATGGCATGTAATTGCCGGCTATTTTTGTTGCCTGTCAATCGTGGGATTTGCCTGCAAAAAAACCGCGGAAGATAGCGCCATCATGTCTTCCATCACTACGTTGTTTATTCCGAAAACAACCACCGGCTTCATCGATTCAGCATTCAGTCCGAACAAACCCGCTGTAACTACAAGATGGGATGACACTTATTTTTATGTGTCCTCCACTGGTATTCCTGCTCACAATATGATGGTGGGGATCACCAATTGGCAACAACAAGTACCTATACCTCAAAATTATACTAGCACCAATAGCTGGTCAATTCCCCTGCAACCGGTATATGCAAGCGTTCCATTAAGTACCAAATCCAATTTTATGAAAGGGGCTGTGGCACTTGCTGTAAATGGCATTCCCATTTTCAATGCATTGAACAACCGAGGTGAAGATTCTTATTTAATTGGGGAACTAGATAATTGGGGAGGTCACTGTGGCAAGGGAGATGATTACCACTATCATGCAGCACCGCTTCACCTATCAACTACCTCGGGCCTTAAACCGATTGCTTTTGCACTGGACGGCTTTGCTGTATACGGCAGCAAGGAGCCGGATGGAACAACGATGGCAGCTTTGGATACCTGCCACGGTCATGTATTTGCCAATGGGGTTTACCATTACCATGGTACGTCGAATTACCCTTATGTAGTAGGTGCAATGAAGGGGAAGGTATCCACCGACCCGCTAACACCGGCGCCTGAAAACCAAATTTTACCACAGGCATTTTCATCCCCGCTTCGACCGGCAACCACCCCTTTGAATGGAGCAACTATTACGGCATATACCTCAACTGGCTCCAATGCATACAGACTGACCTACCAGATAGGTACCAGTTTTGGGTATGTGGATTATAGCTGGGATGCCGGAAATAAATATACTTTTATTTTAAAAAGCAGTTCAGGTGTAACTACCACTAACAGTTACCAAAGATAAATCGCCCATAGCCCTTACTTATTCAATGTGGATACAGAAAGAAAGAATTTGAACTGATCGTTGTAGATCTCACCTTAAAATTACCTATTATGAAAATTCCCTTTTCAAAACTATTCATCTGTCCCATATTGGTATTGTTTGCCTGCAACAAGGACAGTGGCTCCATCGCCGATACAGTGGTCAGCAACTCGGATTACAAAGGAACCGGTTCCATTACACAGGGATTGGCCACCACTACCCTAAGCAATTTATACAGTTGCACAGGCGGAAGGGTAACCGCCATGGGATCCATCAGTTCCACCGATGGAAAATTATGGACCCTTCCGGCTGAAAATAGCTTTACCAGTGCCGCAAAGTTGCCAGATCTTTACAATGAGTGCAATGGAAAAACCCCCACATCCATTGCACAGGTAGCCACAGATGCTGTACCCGTCACCGTTATTGACAACGATGGCGAAATCATTACCGGATATATTTATGGAGATAATTATTTTGAGCTGTATGCTAACGGAAAACTGGTAGGAGTAGACGCAGTTCCATTTACCCCCTTCAACTCTTGTTACGTAAAATTCAAGGCAAAGCGACCAGTCAAATATGCAATCAAACTGGTGGATTGGGAGGAAAATCTGGGTATCGGAAGTGAACTGAATGGAGGCGATGCCTATCATCCCGGAGATGGCGGGTTCATTGCAAAATTCAGCGATGGTACTAGCTCCAGCGCTGAATGGAAGGCACAAACCTTTTACATTGCACCGCTGGCCAGTGTAAACTGTGTCACAGAAACCGGCAGCTCAAGAATTTCCTCCAACTGCAGCAGCGCCCCCACCAGTGGTGCAAAATCCTATGCCCTCCATTGGGCCCTGCCTACAAATTGGTTTGCGAGCGATTATGACTTCAGCGGCTGGCCGAATGCCGCTGTTTTTTCAGCAACTGCCGTTGGGCCAAAAGTAGCCTATTCAAACTTTGCAGCACAATTTTCAGGAGCCCAGTTCATTTGGTCATCGAACCTAATATTGGATAACCTGGTCTTATTGAGGTTTACAGGAAATTAGTGCAAAGCTTGGTTAGCCATCCAAAAAAAAGGTCCTGTACTTGTTAAACCCAATGCGAATGTCCTAATTTCGAGCATAATCAGCTATCAATTTTCATTTTCCTAAGCAATCATTAAAAAATTAAAAATCATGAAAAAAATTATTCGACTCATACCGATTTTAGCACTTGCTGTCTCCTGCAAAAAGGATGGGGAGGTTTCAGGTACAACCGTTACAACAACTACATCTGCAGTAATTCCGGCTGTTTATAACAAAATTTTTGGAGCCTCCAGCATCACATCTGATGGGACTTATATCACCGTCAAAACAAAAGGGGTACCGAGCCATAAGAGTTGCTATTGGCCAACATCCAATGCATTATACGAGGCATTCGCTACGGGGTCAACCACATTCAATGGAGAAAGTTTTCAAAAGGCACCCAATCAAATTGTCGAACAGAATTATATTTTTAAAATACCGCTTAAACCCGCTTTAAACAGTTCCCATGCTGCTACACCGATGGGGGCAATCGGTTTTGCATTGGATGGGGTTCCCTTATTCAACCAATATGCTGCTGGAGGCGTAGCACTTGGGAACGAAAAAAAGGGGTTTGACCAATATTACGGCCATCCACAAATGACGGGTTCCTACCATTACCACGTAGAGCCTATTTATATCACTACCGTTAAATCAACCAAGTCATCTTTGATAGGATTTCTTTTGGACGGTTTTCCAGTATATGGACCTGATGAAAATGGAGCTGCTATTGCCGCCGCCGCACTGGATACCTACCACGGCCACACCAGTGTTACTGAAGACTACCCAAGTGGTATATATCATTACCATGTTACAGCTACTGATCCCTACATTAACGGAGCAGGTTTTTATGGCACCCCAGGTACAGTAACACAATAAAATGAGCAAAATTTTACCGGCTCTATTTTTTATTGCCATCACTTTCCTAACTGGTTGCACTCAGAGGACCGGTACCCCTGTGGCCAACAAGAAAATAAAACCGGTTCCAAACAAATTCATTTTAACGTCAGACAGTAGTTTACATTTTAATCAGGACACCCTTTATTTTCTTAACAGTCAATTTTCCGGTCATATTTATGCACTTTATCCAAATGGAGATAGCGCATTCTCAGGTGCATACTTGAATGGAATAGAGGAAGGCATTTTTAAAAAATGGTACCCCAATGGTCAACTAATCGAAATACGGGTTTATATTGATGGCAATAAAGAGGGCTTTCACCAGGGCTGGTGGGAAAATGGAATCCGAAAATTTGAATACCATTTCCAAAATGCTGAGCACCATGGTGAACTGAAAGAATGGGGTAAAAATGGTCAGCCCTATCGCTTTTTTCATTATCGGATGGGCTATGAAGAAGGTAGTCAAAAAATGTGGTGGTCAAATGGCGCCATCAGGGCCAACTATGTGATAAGAAATGGCAAGAAATATGGTTTAATAGGACTTAAAATTTGTTCCAATCCCTATGATTCGATTCTTAAAAAATAATACCCTTGCTTTGCTGCTACTACTGGCTGGCTGCACTAACAAAACAGCCATACTCCCCCTTCCTTTTATTAATCAGCCCGACTTTACACCTGAATGGATCAGTCCATCAGATTCCAATTATTCAACCATCCATCAAATTCCTAATTTTTCATTTACCAACCAGGACAATCAATCTGTCACTGAAAAAACAGTGGATGGGAAGATTTATGTAGCCAATTTTATTTTCACCCGTTGTGGTAGCATTTGCCCTAAAATGACAGCGAATATGGGCATTCTTCAAAAGAAATTTAAAGAGGACAAGGACGTTATCTTCCTTTCGCACTCGGTAACCCCTGAAATGGACAGCGTTGCTGCACTGAGGAGATATGCAAATCAAAAGGATATCATTAGTGGCAAATGGCACTTGCTAACCGGCAATAAGGATGAAATATATCGACTAGCTAAACAGCAATACTTTGCAGGAGATACCCTCGGTTATTACCAAACAGGTAATGAATTTTTACATACTGAAAATTTCATATTGGTAGACAAACACAGAAGGATAAGAGGAGTTTACAATGGAACCCTACCAATAGAAATGGATAGACTCATTGACGATATTGGTACTTTAAAACTGGAAGATGACTAAATGTTGAATCAACAAACTTAACTACTATTTTAAATGATATAAATAATATTAAATATTGATAACCAATTAATTACAAACAAATTAAACTTTCATTTTACTTCATTAAATCACTTAAACTCCTGTATTTAGGTTCAATCGAGCGCTTCGTTCATGAATTTTGTATAATATAGGGTTTTTATATAGATTAAAATTAAAACAAACATTCATATACTATTGTATATCAATGTTTTAAATTATATAAACCTCTTATAACTACACTAGCAGTAATGCATCCAAAAATGGCCGGCATGTATGATACGGTGCCAATCAAGGATTTTTTCGGAAATGCTTTTTCAGTTACGATTACCCTACCCTTATCGATTTTTTCAGGAGAAAAAACAACTTCCACCCCCGTATGAATCCCCATTTCATGCAAATACTTCCGAACATACCTAGCCAATGTGCACTGGTAGCTTTTGGAGATATCCGCCACTTGTATTTGCGAGGGATCCATTTTACCCCCTGCCCCCAGTGAGCTTACAATTGGCACACCATGATCAATACAAGTTTTAATGAACCACACTTTGGGTGTAAGGGTATCGATGCAATCCACCGCGTAGTCGAACCCTCCATTTTGCACGATCTCCACTGTTCTTTGCTCCTGCACAAACTCATTTAGCACCGTTAATTCAATTGCAGGGTTAATATCAAGGATCCGCTCAGCCATTACAGCAGCCTTGGATTGCTGGGCGGTACTATGCAGTGCTGCAATCTGCCGGTTGCAATTACTCAGGTCAACCACATCCCCATCAACAATGGTCATTTTTCCAATACCTGCTCTTGCAATCATCTCTGCGCAAATCCCTCCTACACCGCCAAGCCCAATTACCAGTACATTTTTATTCATGAGTTGATCTGTCTTCTCATCCCCCAACATCAATTGAGTCCTGCTCATCCAATAAGGTATCATAATAAAAATTTGAAAATTTAGTAATGCGTAATTCGGTTTCCACTAAATGATTGCAACTGCCATTTTATTGCCTAGCAAATGAATATTTAAGGACTTATGTTGCCCAAAACAATAAATTATACCAGAATACTTCGAATTAGTGTATAAATTGAGCTACAAAAATCAACTTATGGCCAATCAATTCAAAATAATTGTTTTTTCACTCTTTCTGCTGGCCACAATGGAGGGTTTGCAGGCTCAAAGTATTGAAATACTTAATTCAGGTACCAAAACCTCCATTCGGGGATTAAGTGTAGTCAATGACAGGGTAATATGGGTAAGCGGCAGTAATGGCATGGTAGGTAAGTCCTTGGATAGTGGTAAAACATTTGTCTGGAATCTGGTGAAGGGTTTTGAAAAAACAGATTTTCGGGATATTGAAGCCTTTAATGATACGGTAGCTATCATTATGGGCATCTCTTCTCCAGCCTACCTTCTAAGGACCAAAGATGGAGGAAACAACTGGAAGATCGTGTATGAAAACAATTCATCCGGTATGTTTTTGGATGCCATGGCGTTTTTGAATGAAAAGAATGGAATTGTACTAGGTGACCCAATCGATGGTAAATTTTTCATAGCCCGAACTTTTGATGGAGGTGTCAGCTGGAAAAATACTCCCGCGCACCATTTACCCAAAGCCGACAGTGGGGAAGCCTGTTTTGCTAGCAGTGGAACCAATATTAGAAAACTGAACCAGCAAGCGGCTATTTTTGTAAGTGGCGGCTTTAGCAGTCACTTATTTATAAAGGACAAAAAAATCCTACTTCCCATTGTCCAGGGTAAACAAACTACTGGTGCTAATTCGGTCGCAGTAAAAAATAGTAAAATATTAATGGTAGTTGGGGGAGATTTTACCACCCAAGACTCCATTACCAATAACTGCTGCTTCACCCTTAATGGGGGTAAGGACTGGTTTTCCCCAAAAACGCCGCCACATGGATATCGAAGCTGTATTGAATGGCTTAATAAAAAAAACTGGGTAAGTTGTGGCTTAAATGGGGTAGATCTAAGTAAAGATGAAGGAAATACCTGGGAATGGATTAGCAAAGAAAGTTTTCATGTATGCCAAAAAGCAAAAAATGGAAAGGCAGTGTTTTTTGCAGGTGGTGGGGGAAGAATTGGAAAACTAGGTAGTTATTAACTAGTCTAAACAACTGCAATATCAACCCCTTTTTTCAAAATGTCCAAACCGGGCAAAATCCATAACAATATTTTAAAACTACAATAGATCTACTACCCTTTACATATTTAGTATTACTTTAATATATTGTCCAATATTATCTACAATACCGTATCATGTATTGTTTGAATGAAACGACTGAATTTGGATATACAACGTCTTTGGCATGATTTTAGCAAATAACTATAACTTTGATATATAAATTTGTAAAGTACAATCAGTTATACAATTCTTTACATTTAGAAATTTAAACCAATCATTTTATAAAAAAAACATTATGGCATTTGAAAATTTCCCTTCCGCAGAAGACCACCCTCCTGTATACCCACAGCCCGAAAAAAAAGATAGGCGTAATATTATTACGATTATACTTGTAATTGCCTTACTAGGTACCTGGGGTTATATTATATGGGAAAAAGGGCAAACAAAAGAGATCTTATTGCAAAAAGATACTCAATACGCTGTAGTAGTTACTGAAAAAGACACACTTCAAAGTTTACTCGATGATGCTACAATGCGCTTTGACCTTTTGAAAACTACCAATGCGAAAAAAGACAGTATTATCACTACAAAGGATAGGGAAATTGCACAGAAGAAAGAACGTATTCAAAGTTTACTTTCCAACGCAAATGCTACCAAGGCTGAACTAAGGGAGGCTAAGCAACTGATCGCATCCCTTAATACAGATATCCAAGGCTACAAAGAACAGGTTGAGATCCTTAAAGGCCAAAACATCCAGTTAACCAAAGAAAAACAAGCGGTAACCCAGGAAAAAGTAGTAGTGGAAAAAAATCTTGAATCAGCCAAAACCGTCATCAAAGAAAAAGAAGATTTGATCAATGTAGGATCTACCCTTCATGCTTCCAATTTTAATATTTTGGGGGTAAATGAAAGGAAAAATGGGAAAGAAAAACAAACCACTACTGCAAAAAAAGTAGATAAGCTTCGAATCACTTTTGATTTGGATGAAAACCGAATCAGTACTTCTGGACCGAAGGAGCTTTATATTTCTATCGCAGCACCTGATGGAAATCCAATAGTTGTAGAAGCACTTGGATCAGGAAAATTTACCACCCGTGATGGAGCTGAAAAACTTTTCACCCATAAAATTGAGATCAATTACGCACAGGGGCAACGCCAAACAGTAAGTTTTGACTGGAAGCAGAATTCAAATTTTGCCACCGGAAACTACAAAATCGAAGTTTACCAAAATGGATTTAAAATTGGTGAAGGAGTTTGTGTTTTTAAGAAAGGTGGATTATTCGGATAAATTAACTCAACCTATTTAACTTAAAAAAGCGTTCCAGCTATCTGGAACGCTTTTTTATTGATTTTATAATTTTAGTAACTATGAAGATTTTTCAATCTGATTGGTTACAAACTTAAACTCTTCCATTCAGTAGGTTTTTTAACCTGTCATTTAGCTAACGATTACGACTCTGTGTTTATACCGGCATGCAGGTATTCTTTATTCATGCGGGCAATATTGGCCACAGAAATGCCTTTTGGACATTCAGCTTCACAAGCATAGGTATTGGTGCAATTGCCAAAATTTTCCTTATCCATTTGGGCTACCATATTTAACACCCTCGACTCACGTTCGGGTGCACCTTGAGGTAATAAAGCCAGTTGAGAAACCTTTGCACTCACAAATAACATAGCACTAATGTTGACGCAGGTTGCCACACATGCACCACAACCGATACAAGAAGCAGCCATAAATGCATCATCCGCATCTTTTTTATCAATTGGTAAACAGTTGGCATCCACTGCATTACCAGTATTTACGGAAATAAAACCGCCGGCTTGGATTACTCTATCAAAGGCGCTTCTATCCACCATCAGATCTTTTACCACAGGAAAAGCTTTGCTGCGCCAAGGCTCCACTACAATGGTATCGCCATCCTTAAACGCACGCATGTGAAGCTGGCAGGTGGTGTTATTGGTCCAAGGCCCATGCGCCCTCCCATTGATGTGCATACTACACATTCCACAAATACCTTCTCGGCAATCATGGTCAAATGCAATTGGTTCATCCCCCGCTACTATCAGCTGCTCGTTTAACACATCAAACATCTCCAGAAAGGACATTTCAGAGGAAATGTCTTTTACCTGATAGGTTTCCAAAGAACCCGCTGCCTGGTTGTTTTTTTGACGCCAAACTTTTAACGTCAAATTCATATTGTAATGTTCCATTATCGAATGGTTAAGTTGTTGAATAGTTATATGATCCTTATTTGTAACTTCTTTGGCTTGGCTTTACAATTTCAAAATTGAGTTCTTCTTTGTTTAATTTCCAATCACTTTCCCCCATGTATTCCCATGCAGAAACGAAACTGAAATTTTCATCATCGCGTTTGGCTTCGCCATCTTCGGTCTGAGATTCTTCCCTAAAATGTCCCCCACAACTTTCGTTACGCACCAGCGCATCTTTACACATCAACTCGCCGAGTTCAATAAAATCAGCTACCCTACCTGCCTTATCCAATTCAGGATTCATGCTATTAATTTCACCTGGAATCCTAACATCGGACCAGAATTCTTTTTTCAAGGCTTGAATATCGGCAATGGCTTCAGTGAGTCCTTTTTCGTTGCGAGCCATACCACATTTATCCCACATGATCAACCCAAGGCGTTTATGGAAACTTTCCACCGTTTGCTTTCCTTTGATATTCATTAGGGTATTGATACGATCACTTACCGCCTTCTGTGTTTCAGCAAAAGCTGGATGATCAGTAGAAATACTAGCGGTACGAATTTCATCAGCTAGATAATTCCCCAAGGTATAGGGGATTACAAAATAGCCATCTGCCAAACCCTGCATTAATGCAGAAGCACCGAGGCGATTGGCCCCATGGTCGCTGAAATTAGCTTCTCCTAATGCATATAATCCTTTAACGGTTGTTTGCAATTCATAATCCACCCATAAACCACCCATCACATAATGCACTGCAGGGTATATTCGCATAGGCATATCGTATGGATTTTCGCCAGTGATTTTTTCGTACATGGCAAATAGATTACCATATTTTTCTTTTACCACATCCTTGCCAAGTTGAATCAAAGTAGCTTCACTAGCAGTATGATCCCCCATTTTACCAGCTTCAATTTTACCATACCGAACGATTGCATCCGCAAAATCTAGGTACACCGCTAATTTAGTGGTCCCTACTCCATATCCCTCATCACAACGCTCTTTAGCGGCCCTGGATGCAACATCACGGGGTACTAGGTTTCCAAAAGCAGGATACCTTCTTTCGAGGTAATAATCCCTCTCTTCTTCGGGTATATCAACCGCCTTACGGTTATCTTCTTTTTTCTTGGGCACCCAAATACGACCATCATTGCGTAAACTTTCACTCATTAAAGTGAGTTTACTTTGATAATCGCCTGATACAGGGATACAAGTAGGATGAATTTGTGTAAAGCAAGGATTACCAAAAAAAGCACCTTTTTTATGCGCTTTCCAAGCAGCAGTTACGTTACTTCCCATTGCATTGGTACTCAAATAAAATACATTACCATATCCGCCAGTACATAACAGTACCGCATGTCCGAAATGTTTTTCCAGTTCTCCAGTCACCAAATTACGGGCAATGATTCCTCTAGCTTTATCTTCAATCATCACCACATCGAGCATTTCGTGACGAGCATACATGGTTACATTACCCAAGGCGATTTGCCTTTCCAATGCACTATAAGCTCCCAACAATAACTGTTGACCCGTTTGACCTGCTGCATAAAAGGTACGCTGAACCTGTGTTCCACCAAAACTACGGTTGCTCAACAAGCCACCATATTCCCTAGCAAAAGGAACTCCCTGCGCCACACAATGATCAATGATGGATGTACTTACCTCTGCCAAACGATGCACATTGGCTTCCCTAGCCCTATAATCGCCCCCTTTTACTGTATCATAAAAAAGTCGAAAAACGGAATCCCCATCATTTTGATAATTTTTAGCAGCATTGATACCACCTTGGGCAGCAATACTATGTGCCCTGCGTGGACTATCCTGAAAACAAAATGCTTTTACCTTATATCCCATTTCACCCAAAGAAGCTGCAGCAGAGGCACCAGCTAGACCGGTCCCCACTACTATTACTTCCAGCTTTCGCTTGTTAGCGGGGTTCACCAGTTTCACATGCCCTTTATAATCATTCCACTTTTCATTCATTTCGCCATTGGGAATTTTCGAATCGAAAGCCATAGTAGGGGTAATTAGTTGATTAATTAATTGGTTAAAATATGATAGTGCTGAATGTAGGTCTACTTTTTAGTTGTAATCCAATAAACTACAAAACAGCGGATGGTATTTTTTTTTATTATTTGATGCAATTCAAATAAATAGCTATCGGCATCATTGCAAACAGCAAGCAAATAATGATTGAATAACCCACCCCTATTGACTTGATCAAGGGCGTATATTTTTTATGATTTAATCCAAATGTTTGAAAAGCACTTTGGAAACCGTGCAATAAATGCCAGCACAAAGAAGTTACACCCAGCACATAAACCACCACCACCAATAGATTATTTTGAAAAACCAATAGCATTTCCTTAAATAAATTATGCACTTGCTGGTTGTTGTAATCCGCCAGTGTGGTTTCTTCCAGCGCTCGCACATTGGCGATACCTCCAAATCTTGATGGAGTCCAGAAATGATATAAATGCAAGATTAAAAAGATTAAGATCAAGGTACCCAGCAAGCCCATGCTTCTGCTATACCATTTACTGTTTTCGTTCAAGTTGGTTACAATGTACTTAACCGGGCGGGCATCCCTGTTTTGTTTCCATAACAACAAACCCTGAACAATATGAATCAAAAGAAACACAAAAAGTCCGATTTCAGCAGTGCGAATAATCAAATTTGACCCCATAAAATGCCCCCAATGATTGAAGGTTTGCCCTCCATCATTAAAAAAAATCATGGCATTGATAGCGCAGTGAACAATCAAAAAACTGATTAAAAAGAACCCGGTAAGGCCCATGGTAATTTTTTTTCCAATCGAAGAAGCGAAGAATTGTTTCGATGTCATATAAACTTAGTTAATTTTTTCAGGTCACAAAAATACGTAAGGAATACTCAAAAAACTTTTTAATTG
>CANIMM010000055.1 GCA_947468255.1 Chitinophagaceae bacterium
GTCATTGTTGGGTGATGTTTTCCGAGCAGTTGGTATGTTTTTTTATATGACTCAGATTCGGTAATGGAACTGGATTGCTGTAATGATTCTTTTATGGCAAGGATATGTAATCCGAAATCCTTTAATTTGCCCAGCTCTTCGATCAGCCAGCTCAGAGCGTAAAAACAATCCTGGTCCAACAAGAGAATCATTTTCGCCTTTCCCTGGTTGGGCATTTTGTTAAATGCAGCGTTGGTAATTGAAGGGGTGCAATATTTTTTTAAATGAGCGGGTACTTTTTTTTGCTTTCGGCTTTGTATGGTTCCACGTAAAGCCTGTGCATAGATACTTAGCCAACGTAACTTACGGCGAATTTCATGCAGCTCCGACTCCAACTCGGAAAATTGAAAATTGATTCCCTGCATAAAAGATGCAATGTGGTAAATTGATTCACCATAAAATTCATTCATTTCATTTACTTCAATATCTTCTTTTTGCCAATTGACTGTAAGCAATTTTTTTTGAATTTTATTGATGCGGTTCTTATCTGGGGATAACCAGTCTTGCTCAATGAGTACTTCATTGAGCTGTTGAATTTTCTCCCTGCTTTGGGCATGCAGGTAATGAATAATTGCAGAGGGTATTTTTTTATTTTTTGCCAGATCTTTTGCAGCCATGTCGTAATAATCAATTGCACCAAGGGTATCTTCTACTATTTTAAAGTGCGATTCAATCTTGGCGAATTTTTTCTTATTGTGAAGGCTACTATACATTTTTGACAAGGCCTCCAGCATAAATAATGGACTGCGGGCATTATTTCGATACAACCATAAGGCTGGGTTTTTTTGCTTGCCCGCTATGATCAGCATCGGTTGAAGTTGACCAATGAAATAATTGAATCTATTTACACCTAGTTTCAACTTCATTTTTTTATAATTATTTAGGTAAAAGGTAAGGGGTGCTGATTTTTGTCAATTGTACTTTTATGTGTTTTATTGCTCAAAATAGGCTACTGTACCACCTACCCATTTTTTATTTTGATTGTACCGAGTACCAATCATTTTACCCTTACTCAGTCTTGCTAAATTGAACACTGCTTTAGGCCTGCTCCAACCTTGTTTCCAAAAATAAAATAACCGAATTTCAGCCTTCGCAGGTTCTTCGGGTGTCTTTATGATGGGTGCATAGTTTACTTTTTTTTGCAGTATCCAGTTTTCTGGATCTGTTATTTTTTCAATATCTGCAAGGGTTACATCAATCACCACTCCCATTCCCGCAAATGAAAACAGCGGTTTGAGTACATAATTGTTCAAATCTGCAGGTATCTTCGTAAGCTCATGAAGGAAATAAGTGGCGGGGATATTAGGATGGTGCAGGTAGGGTAGGGTAAACTTACTGACTCGGTAAAACCAGTTGGGGTGTGTCACCCACTCCACTTCCCAAGGATGGAAGATATTGATGATTTCTCCCAAGTCTTTTTGTTGAAAAAGTTCATCCATAATAAGACGGTTATAAATTCTTTTGACCGCCGTTTTTTTGCCATCCAAATTATAAAACAACTGATTTCCTTCGCCAATCAGTTTTGTTAGGCAAACTGTTTTAATGCCTAGTATTTTTTCTGTACAATAAAAATCAATCTTCGTTTTTTGATGTTCGGGGTAAATATCCAGTAGGATCACATTGGAAGGATCCAAATCCCCCACCACTATTTCCTTAAGTAATTGAAAATAGGTTTCCTGCGTGTAACCATTTAGGTAAGCGCTATGTGTATCAGGGACAGCGGCATAGGTTTTAGTGATGGATGCATGAAGGGCTTGAAATGCAAATAGAGACGGGAATCCCTGCATTTCTATTAAGTGTGGTTCTATTTCACCATGTTCATTTTCGCAGATGCCAAAATCAAATGCTATAAAATCAGGATATTTATTTTCGTTCACCATCATTAAGTTATCCGGAATAGCCCTTTCTGTGGTTGAGTTAAAACCTGGTTCCAAAATGGCATCTATGATGTGCTCACAGGTTGCCAGCATTTTATTGGTAAAATCTTTTGGAACAAAAACAGGTGTTTCCGCAATGGTAAAATCGAGCATTCCTGGAGATAGGCCTTCAATTTGCTTCAGGTATGCCTGGTATTTTTCTTCCGAAAAATGGTCATTGAATGTATTTCTTAATTCCTTTTGCATTATTTGAAATAGGTATTTAAAGTAGCTTTTGTACAATTAAAATTAATCATAATAATTTCAAATCCAGTCTTTGTATGCGCATCTTCAATTATAAAAAATATTGTTCTCGGTTGCGCTTAATAAATAAAAGTATCAATCGGCAAGCTGGCCTTTATCATTGAGCTGCTATCTTAGGTGGTGGATGGCATTTAGTAAAAAGTTGGGTAGGATATGCGCATTGGTGAATAAGATCTTATCTGGATCGTTTAAGTGGGTAATCATTTGCTCCCATTTTTCTAATCCGTAATTTTCAATGATAGTTTTCTTTTTCTCATTTGTTTGCAGATACAGGCTCATGCCATGAGCGTCTGCTTCGGGGTGAAACTGGGTGCCAATCATATACTCATTAAAGCGTACCGCCATGATCGCCCTTTCTAATAAAACTTGTGGCCTTTCTTTTTCTATCGCTAAAATGCTAGCTCCTATACTTTGAAGCTGTTGGTGATCCGGTTCTATTACTTGGTAATCCCTGCTATCCACTGCATAAAAAGGGTCTTGCATTTCCTTAAAAACGGGCTCGTCTTTTCCATTGCTTAGTAAGTGGACTGGAAAAATTCCAAATGCAGTACTTTTCCTTTTGCATAGATTACCGATTTTGTAATACCTGCATGCCAATTGAAAGGAATGACAAATAAAGAAAATATATTTTTTCCGAGTATTTTGTTCTTCATTGTTCCATTGCTCAATTTGCTGGAGCCATCTAAAATAGACCGTTTCCCATTCAGCGCCTTCAGTTTCCAATGGGCTTCCAGGGCCTCCGCTGGATATAAAAATATCGTAGGTCAAATCGGGCAATTCATTTTTTTGACGAACATTAAATTCATCCCAGTCAATTTCCTGATCTTGGGTTTCACGCAGCTCAAGCAGCATTTCCCTGATACAGCGCATACCTTGGTTGGCTACTCCGTTATATAAATCTAAAACGGCAATTCGTAGCCCTTGCTTTTGAATTGGTTTCATGGTGTAAGTTTTTTATTTCACAAACGATTTTGTCGAATACGGATAATTGAAATGCCTCGATTGAAATTATAGCCCATCCAAAAACTTGTTCTGAATAAAATCAACTACCTCCACCAGGCTGTTGGTATCCTGGTACACTTTCAATTGCTGATCTGCGCCAGTGCCTTTTTCCAATATTTTGTGAACGTAATTGATTGCGTGGCGACTTCCTAAATGAGGTATCACATCATCCACAAAATCGAGTAACTCATAAATAAGTATTCTTGTGTTTATTTCTTTTTCTTTTCCGAAATCAATCATATTGCCATCAATGCCGTACCTGCTGGCTCGCCACTTATTTTCGTTTAATAGTGCGCGTGAGTACATCATAAAATTTAAGTTTTGACTTCTTAACTTATACAATTTTGCGCAGATAGCTTGAAAAAGAGCAGTAATGGCAATGGTTTCATGAACCGTGAGTGGAATATCACAAATACGAAATTCCACTGTGTTGTACGTGGGATGCACCCGTATATCCCACCATATTTTTTTTGCGTTATCAATACAATTGGTTTTTACCAATAGTGCAATATAGTTTTCATAGGCCTGTATATTTTCAAAATGATCTGGTATGCCTGTTCTGGGAAATTTGTCAAATACTTTGGTGCGAAATGATTTGTACCCGGTATGCCTGCCTTCCCAAAAAGGGGAGTTGGTACTAAGCGCGTACACATGGGGTAAAAAATAGCGGGCCGAATTGGCAATATGAATGGCCATCTCCCTGTTCTCCATTCCTACATGTACATGGAGACCAAAAATAAGGTTGCTGCGGGCAGCTTCCTGAAATTCATTTACCATTTCATTGTACCGCTCATGGTCGGTAATCAGCTGGCTTTCCCAATGACTGAAGGGATGGGTACCGGAAGCGCCAATTGTGAAGCCGAGGTTGTTGGCAATGCCACTAATGGTTTGGCGGAGCATGGATACATCCATAAAGGCTTCATCCACATCCTGACAAATATCTGTGCCCACTTCCACCACAGCCTGGTGCATTTCAGCCTTCACCTTGTCCTTGCTAATCTTATGTCCTTCCAGAACAATCCGTTGCTCATGGCTTTTAAGTTCCCTAGTGCTTGGATCCAATACCATGTACTCTTCCTCAACGCCAACCGTAAAATTTTTAAAAGATATATTAGCCATTGTTTAAGTTATTGAAAATGGATAACTCATGAGTGAAAATTTTATTGTAGCAAGCATTCTTTTAATTATCCCCCTGCTAATATAATAAACTTTACCAAAGATACTTATTAAGGAGTAGGGCTGAATGTCTTTATTAAAAAGACATTTTTTGAAGCTAGCATTGGCTTAGCGACAGCAACATTGGTGTCAGTTGCAGTCATTATTAGTATTTTATTGCTGCTTATCAGTTCATTGTATTTGACAGTACTGTAATAAAAATGCTGGACTAATTGGATAAGGAATGCATGATTTATTGCTTTGAAATTATTTTAATGCTAAAGATTCTACTTTTTCAACCAATTAACCGGTTCATAAAAGGGTAAACCTTGTTAACTTTGCGTTTTAAACTGAAAAAGGATGTTAGATAGTATAGAATCAGCGATTGAAGCAATTAAAAACGGGAAGTTGGTAATTGTTGTGGATGACGAGGACAGGGAGAATGAAGGGGATTTTATAACGGCAGCCCAAAACGTTACGCCCGAAATTATCAATTTTATGAGTACCCATGGCCGGGGACTAATTTGTGTGCCCCTTTCAGAAGAAAGGTGTGATGCACTCCAGCTTCCGGCAATGGTACCAGACAATACTTCCTTGCATGCCACTCCTTTTACGGTTAGTGTTGATCTGCTAGGGAATGGTTGTACCACGGGGATTTCTGCTCAGGATCGCTCCAAAACTATTCAAGCCCTGGTAAATCCTTCTACAAAAGCAGCCGACCTAGGTAGGCCTGGCCATATTTTTCCGCTTAGGGCAAAAAAAGGTGGCGTATTGAGAAGGTCTGGCCATACGGAAGCTACCATCGATTTGGCAGCATTGGCTGGTTTTGATCCAGCAGGGGTATTGGTTGAAATTATGAATGAGGATGGGACCATGGCAAGACTTCCACAGCTTATGGACATCGCCAAAAAATTTGATTTAAAACTGATTAGCATAAAAGATCTTATCGCTTATCGACTTTCTAAAGAAACCCTTATTCGGGAGGAGGAGCGGGTGAATATGCCTACCAAATATGGCAATTTTGAGCTAATCGCTTTTCAGCAAATTAATACGGGTGAAATACACCTTGCCATCAAAAAAGGAAATTGGCAAAAAGACGAACCTGTATTGGTAAGAGTGCACAGTAGTTGTATGACTGGCGATATATTAGGGTCATTGCGCTGTGATTGCGGCGACCAATTGCACAAGTCATTAACCATGTTGGAAGCTGCCGGAAAAGGGCTTGTATTGTATATGAATCAGGAAGGTCGTGGAATTGGGTTATTGAACAAATTGAAAGCATACAAATTGCAGGAGCAGGGAATGGATACCGTGGAAGCCAACCTTGAACTGGGATTTGGAATGGATGAAAGAGATTACGGAGTGGGGGCTCAAATTATCCGTCATCTTGGTATCAGTAAAATGAAATTAATGAGCAATAATCCACGCAAACGTGCGGGGCTTCTAGGATATGGCTTGGAAGTGGTAGAAACGGTGCCTATTGAAATACAACCCAATGAACACAATGAAAAATACCTGACCACCAAGCGGGATAAAATGGGGCATGAAATTCTTGGGGAGCAATAAATTCCGGAGACCTTGTTTAATGTCTGATTTGTTGATATCTGATTTGTTGATGTCTGATTTGTTGATGTCTGATTTGTTGATGTCTGATTTTATGATGTCTGATTTTATGATGTCTGATTTTATGATGTCTGATTTATTTATCTAACATTTGGCATCTCAAATCCAACATCAGACATCAGACATCATACATCACACATCATACATCACACATCATACATCAGACATCATACATCACACATCATACATCAGACATCATACATCACACATCATACATCAGACATCATACATCAGACATCATACATCAGACATCAGCCATTTCGCATCAGCCATTCTATTCTCCCTTTTGAATCGGTTGTATTTTTTTCTTTTCTTCTTCAGCAATATAGTCGGGATCTTGTTTGTCAAAATCCTTTCGATAAGATAGGCTGATTCCTGTTCTGGTCCGCTGGCTAATCAGATCAAAATTGGTACGGTTAAATCCAACCAGTCTAATCGTTCCATCTTTCGACAATAACCATTCTGCTGTAATATCGGGAGTTACCATGAGGTTATTATTTTTGCCAACATTTACTACATAGGGGTTGTTGTAATCGAGATTAAATCCTGCCGAAATGATTACCCTGCCATTGAGCAGCGTAAACACAAAACCAGTTTTTGCGGCCGCTTGTAATTTTTGCACATTGCTTTCCAATCCAAGTCCGGTGTTTAGATCTAGATACACAGAAGTATTCTTAATGTATTTTTGTAATAATTTATTAAAGAAACCTGATAGCGCATTGGAAACTACACCTCCGATAGTACTTGCTATTACGTTGTATCCACTGTTGGCTGTAATCATTCCCTGGCTACTGCTGACAAAGGAGTTGAAGAGCAGTAAAGAAGTGACCTGCTTATTCAATTCATTTTTATCGTCTTTAAATTGCTGCAATCTTTTGTTAATTACAAAGTCGCTTTTTAAGGAACTAGCATCTGGCAGTTTAAATTCAAAATCAATGGCAGGCTTTAAAAGTGTTTCTGTTAAATGAGCAATAACCCGAACATCCTCTTTTTGATAAATCTGTGCACCTGCTGTTGAGATGGGTTTAAAATCAACCTTATTGGCAAGGTACTCCGCCAATATATCAATCCTAGCATTGACTGGATCCCCGCTCCAGACGATCGATCCGCTGTTTACGGTAAAGTATTTTTTCAGAAAGGTTTGGAAATTGAAAGTGTATTCTCCTTTGGTAATATTGTAGTTTCCATTGATGGTAAGGGGCTCTTTATTTCCGACCCGAATTTTCATCAGCCCGTTGCCCTCACCCTTAATGATATCACCGGTAGCTTCATCCAGAATTACATCTATTTTGCAGGAAGGGTTGGCCGTTAGTATCATATTTACCAGTATGTTGGTCGATGACTTTCCTTTAAAACGTTCTTCCATTTTACTGCCAAACTGTATAAAATCAATATAATCCACCGTGCTACTTTCTACACTGCTTCCACTCAGTAAATAAATATGACTGGTATCCGTTCTAGAGGGTTCCCCACTGATATCCATGGTCATATTGTCTACCGGACCATTGATGGTCATTTTGGCCTTTCCAATTACTTTGCCGTAAAACTGTGAATTGTCTTTTTTAGTAGTGTTCAGTACTATCAGCTTATTCGTTTCAATTTTTACATCATCAAAGAAAAAATCCTGGAAAAAGCGGTGGTACATTTTACCGCTAAGTGTTGCGGAATTATTAAGGGTGTCTCGCAATAAAAATTTACCAAAGTCAATTTCACCTGGATTAAAGATAATCGTTTCATTGCCAAAAAGGTATTTGCATTGGGTATATTTAACTACCATCGAGCCTCCCATAATATTAGCCGTACCTGTCAACGAAAGATTGTTTCCATTACCTTTTATTTTTAGATCAGCAGTGTTGGCAATTCCTTTGATATTACTAAAAACTGCACCTAGGTAACTGTTTAAAAATGCGAGGTCCAACCTATTGGCAACGATAGTAATGTCAGTCTGGTTTTCGGAACTGTCTTTTGAATGAATACTGCCTTCAATGTTGAATTGATTATTGGTGTTGGGAGCATCCAGCTTAAATTTCGCGAGGCCTGAAATACTGGAATAAGTCCCCGTTCCAACTACTATTCCGATAGAGTCTCCATCCAATCTAAACTCTTTTATTTTTGAATCAAATTCAATGGATGGTTTTCCAAATGGATCAAGTATTCGGATATTGCCTGTTAATTGTCCTTCTAAGTTGGGCTCTTTTAGTACAAAAGGAACAAAATCATTAATATTGATTTTATTGAGTTTCACCACCAAATCATTGGAATTTCCTATATCAGAAGGTTCTGTTGAAATGATGATTTGCTGATTGCCTTGCATGAATTTTATTTCATTGGCACTCACTTCCTTGGTACTTAAGGTTAACTCACCATCTTTTTCTAATTCCCATTTCTTTTCATTGATAATAAAGGAGGAGGGGAAAAAGTGAATTTTTAGACCATCTTTTAAAGTTTGTAAGGTGGCATTAATGGTGGCATCCCCAAAAGTTTTACTAGCCTTGGTCTTAATGCTGATATTAGAGATGTCATTGCGCGAGGTAAAAGCTAGTTTGGAACTGGGAAGCCTTATGCTGTCATTGATACTGATTTCATCAATATCAATGACAGTCTGCAATGAATCGAGGTTGCCACTACTAGTAAATCGGGTATTGTTAAATATTTTTCCATCATAACTGAAAAGAGGGATTTCGGCATTTACATTCAGTTGATTTTCCTTCAAATTTAGATTTCCAGTAATCGATGAATTATTAAACCCCCCCAATCTTTTATCTAGTATTTTCGAAAATGCATCTACTTGTTTTGTCGAGATAGTAAAAGAGAAATTTTGGTCGCTTGAAAAAACGGGTGGTTCATTGATTTGAGAAGGAAAATACCGCCTGAGAAATAATGTAAATGCTGCTGGCAAATCCTTTATGGAAAAATTGCCTGTCAACGCTGCATCGATATTATTGGTATGAAGGGTTAAATATTTTTGATTATTTTCAATGGAAGACTCCAGTAACATCGAATCGAAAGCTAGTGGCAAATGGTTGTGCGTCAACTTTGCGTTAATAATTTTCGCAGTTCCTAAAAAATCATCTATGTTGTTTCCTGCAAAATGGAATTCAAACTGGCCTTTCAAATCAAAATCTTCTTTAGTAAAATTTAATTTTTTAAAATCCGACTTGCTAAGGGTAGCATTAAATAAAAATTGAGGCACTTTACTATTTAAATCAATTGTTCCTTTTAAACTGTCTACGATTAAATTTTCGTCATGAATACTTAACAGCCCAGTAAATATTTTTTTGAAAAACTTTCCATTCACATCAATATTTTGGTAGTTATATCCATTAAATCCAAGGGTGTCAATTTTGCCATTAAAATTTGCATTAATGTCTTTTGCAGAAAAACCATTTCCATTTACATTCCCATTGAATGTAATATCCTGCAGTTGGCTAGTATTTAAAAAATCACCCAGCTTAAATCCTACAGTTGAAATTTTTCCTCGATAAATGGGCGTTCTATTTTCAGGAAGTTTTAAGTTGATATCTCCCTTCAAAATGCCCAGCTGAGTATTAATCGTACCAAAGGCGACAAAATCATTGATAAAGCCGGTAAACTTTCCCCGGTACTGAATATTGCCCAATTTGCTAAATTGTGGAGTAGTTATATTTTTGAGAGAAGGAACAATACTGCAAATGTCTATATAGTTCGTTCGAATGTTGTTGGCATCTAAATTTATAAATGTTTTATTAATGTCAGGGAGTCCAATGAATGAGATATCTCCATCGATCAAGGAATTACCACTTGTAATTCGCATGCCTTTGGTTCTAAGATTATCTATCTTTCCTATAACAGCGCCCGAAAGGTTAAAAAGCATTTTCCAATCTTTAACTTCAGGTGCAAAAAAAGCGAGGTCATCACTGCTTAATTTACTGTCAATAAATTTGGCTTCCAGTTGTACATCATGAATGAAATTATTCATGTTCTTCTGAAAACTGGCGTACTTCATTGCATAATAGTTTCCTAGCCTGCTTTTTTCGGTCACCAGATCCAGCTGCTTAAATTCCATTATATCGGGTGTAAACTTTACGATGGCTTGTAATTTTTTAACTTCAAAGCCACTTTTTTCTTTAGTGCTTAGTTGAAGAAATGCGGATAAAGTATCTTTCTCAAACCGGATATTTTTAATTTCACCAGTAATATTGCTAAACTGAAAATGTTGTCCGTCAAAAATGCCAATGGAGGCGGGGCGCAGGGTTTCTATTTCGTTTTTAAAAATACCGTTGTTAATTTCAATACTGTTGGCAAGTAGCAGCCATCCTTCATTATTCCATTTGAAAGGAAGTTGTTGTAAGTTAATGTTGGGAATCTTTTTTTTGATGAGCGAGTCAGGCCTGAATCCTGTGTAATCTTCCTGGGAAAAAACGGGGTTGTCAAGTGTAAGGGTTTGTAAATGGATTTGTTTTTTTTTGAGATTGATCTCCTCTGCATTGAGCTCAAATTTTTTAACAGAAAACTCCATGTTTTGTCCAATCCATTTATCCACTTGTTTAAATTGGATATTGCTAAATTGGATTTTTTTTAAATCAAATGCTAATCCTTCTTTATTGCTGGTGGAACTGTCAGAAGGCTTTTCGAAATAATCGACCAAAAATTGGTAGTTCCAAACCGAATCGCTCCGATGTAGATTAACCACTGCATCATCTAAGGAGATATAGTGTATAATGGCTTTGTTTTTAAAAAAGAACCAGTCAGTGATTTTGAAGCTTGCGCTGCCTGCATATAATAAAGTATCCTTTTTTAAGTCTTCAACCAAAAGGCCATTCAAGGCCATTTTGTCAAATAAATGGTAATTGATAAATTGAATCCTCACTTTGGCATGTAATTCCTTCGAAAGGGTAGTAGTAACTTTTCCAACCAGGAAATTTTGCACAGGGGTGAGTTGCAAAATTCCCCATATACTAATGATTAGTATTAGGACGGGTAGAAAGAAGCGAATTTTTTGACTATTTTTTTTGAAGAAATATAACCAAGCTGCTAGCCACCCAATTAGTAGGCTGGCAAAAACCCAGATGGGGGCATCAGATAAAACAGTGGTGAGTAAAATAGCAAGCGCCAACCAAAATATTAGTGTAAGAAAAATCCATTTTAGTATGTAGCGGCTTCTACTCAGTGTGCTGTATTAATGTACAAAAATAACGTTTCGCTACCTATATGCAAATTCAATACCAAATATATTGAGGATCTATTCGTATATTAAAATAAATAAATATAATAAAGGGTCATACTAAAGATGGCAAAGCTATTTTGAACAAAGGTTGATTGGTCAGCCCGAATTAATATCCAGCTGCAGAATCATCCCCGCGTTTGTCAGCAATGGCCGTTATTTTTCTTGTTTTGCCATTTTTTATTTCAATTAATTCGGTCCGCCCAATCTGGTCTCTTTTTACCATTTTGTATCCCATGGCTTCCAATTGATGAAGGGTAGACCTATTAAAATCATTTTCCACCATGATTTCATCCGGAAGCCATTGATGATGGAATTTTGGCTGATTGACTGCATCTTCTGGGGTCATTTTATAATCGATCATATTGACTAGTGTCTGAATAATACTAGTCGGGATGGTGGTTCCACCCGGGGTACCCACCACCAGGTATGGCAGCTGATTTTTTAACACAATAGTAGGGGTCATGCTGCTCAGCATTCTTTTGCCGGGAGCAATTGCATTGGCTTCGGCACCCACCGCACCATACATGTTGGGCACGCCTGGTTTTACACTAAAATCATCCATCTCATTATTTAAGAGGAATCCGGCACCACTTACTACGGTTCTACTACCATAGGAACCATTGAGGGTGGTAGTTACAGAAACGGCATTGCCTGCTGCATCGATCACGCTTAAATGGGTGGTCTCTTCACTTTCTTTAATCATTCCTTCTTTAGTCGATTGGCTATTACCGGCAATGCCGGGTCTGAAATCTTTCATTCTTTGCCGTAAGTAGGCATCGCTTACCAAAGTTTTTACAGGCACTTTCACAAAGTCGGCATCGCCTAAATATTTTGCCCTATCTGCAAATGCCCTTCTTTCTGCTTCTGTAAGTAATTGAACACTTGCAGCAGATTGAAATTGCATAGTGCCTATCTTTTTTTGCTCAATCATCTTTAATACCTGTTGAAGAATAATTCCTCCGCTACTAGGTAATGGCATGGATATGACATGATACCCATGGTAGTCAAATTCAATCGCTTTTCTTTCTTTCGTAGTGTAATTTTTTAAGTCATCCGCATTAATGATTCCTTTTCCTTTTGCCATTTCGGCAATGATCAATTCGGCGGTGATGCCTTCATAAAATCCTTTAGCTCCCAAATCCCTGATCCTTTTAAGCGTGTTGGCGAGGTCCTTTTGTATTAGGCTGTCACAGGCTTTCCAGGGCATTTCTTTTACAAAAACGGGGGTATCAGTATTCAACTGAATGAATTCCTTTTTTAGTTCATTGAAATCATTGGCTTGGTGGGCGGTTATCGAAAATCCGTTTTCTGCAAGTTCAATTGCTGGCTGAATTAGGGTTGTAAATGGTAAGGTTGCATATTGCATTGCTGCAAAAAATCCAGCTACAGAGCCTGGTATACCACTTGCCAAATGTCCATCTTGTGATAAATTCATTTGGGGATTTCCATTCTTATCTAGGTACATATCCCTACTTGCTTTAGTAGGTGCAGTCTCCCGAAAATCAATGCTGATATTATTTCCATTTTTTAAATGAGCTACCATAAAACCACCGCCACCAATATTACCCGCTCCTGGGTACACTACAGCAAGTGCAAGTTGAGTAGCAATAGCTGCATCAATGGCATTGCCCCCTTGTTGTAAAATTTGGACGCCTACTTTACTGGCCAATGCATTGGCGGAAACTACTGCCCCTTTGGTA
>CANIMM010000056.1 GCA_947468255.1 Chitinophagaceae bacterium
ACTGCAAGCTATTTTAGTTTTCCAGGGGCAGATAATGCGTATATTAATTCAAGTGTGAGTCAATCTATCAAAGATTTCACAATAGTTTTTCAACCCGATTTTTCATCATTCGGTTATAGTGGAGGCCATACTCTATTTTCAACAGGTAGAGGGCAAGATCATAGTATGCGATTTTGGTCTTATAATTTTTCAGACCCAACAAATACGAATGGAAATCCAGCTACAGTATGGGGTACACCAAATAATGGTGGAGATGCAAATGATTGGGCTGGGAGCAATTCATTATTTCTTAATGGAGTTAACCAAAGTTCAACTTTTTTTCCATTGCTAAATGGTTGGAATATTTTAGGAGGTGCAAACAATACCAGTTCTAGTTATGGCAACTTTGCTTATTATCTTGGCACTGGTTATAGTGGTAGAGCTTTTCAAGGTAAAATTGCAGTTGTTTTAATGTACGATAGAATACTTACAAGTAGTGAACAACGTCAAAATTTTAATGCGATTAAAACTCGCTTTGGATTATAAGTATTATTTGAAACTAAACCGGTCTCATAAAAAGATGTCATCTCCCTTTTGGGGAGATGACATCTTTTTATGATTGACTGAATCGATCCTTCCACATTTCATTGAATGTTTTTTTACTAAACACTAGATCAGTTCTATTTTCTTTCCAACCTTTGAATAACCCATTCACTACTTTGTTTTTCAAATCTCCATTCCCTAGGTTCATCATTTTTCTATTTAGGCTGGCGATCTTCCAAAGCTTCCAGGCGGCTTTTTCGGCAAAGCTGCTCAAACCTTGTTTTACCGATTCCTGCCGGTTATCCAATAACAATTCATGCAGATTGATTTTTACTGCGCATACTTCCGTACAGGCACCGCAAAGCGAGGAGGCATAGCTTAAATGCTTAAATTCATCCATTCCCTGAAGATTGGGTGTAATCACACTTCCGATGGGACCGCTATAAGTAGCTCCGTAAGCATGCCCGCCAATGTTTTTGTATACCGGACATACATTTAAACAGGCTCCGCAACGGATGCAGTATAAACTTTCTCTTTGCTTAGGGCTTTGTAAAATATTGGTACGGCCATTATCCAGTAAGATCACATACATTTCTTCTGGTCCATCTGTTTCATTGGGTTGTCTTGGCCCGGTTACAATCGTATTGTAAACAGTCAGTTTTTGCCCTGTTCCAAAAGTTGATAGTAGCGGCCAAAATAAACCCAGGTCAGTTAGGGAGGGTATCACTTTTTCTATTCCAACGATTACGATATGGGTTTTTGGATAGGCGCAGGTTAATCGGGCATTGCCCTCATTTTCTGTGATGGCAATTGCGCCAATATCACTGATGATAAAGTTGGCACCCGTTACCCCTACTTCTGCTTCAACATATTTTTCTCTCAAGATATCCCTTGCTACTAGCGTCATTTCCTGTGGCGTCAGGTTGAGGGGCGTACCTAGTTTTTCATGAAATAATTTGGCTACATCCTCCTTGTTTTTATGCATTGCCGGCGTTACAATATGGTAGGGAGCCTCGCCATCTAGTTGCTGAATGTATTCGCCCAAGTCAGTTTCCACACTTTCAATGCCGTTTGTTTCGAGTGCAGCATTGAGGTGCACCTCTTCGGTAACCATACTCTTGCTTTTAACCAGCTTCTTACAATTTTTTTCTTTGCAGATTGTAAGCACTTCTTCGATAGCCTGTTGTGAATTTTCGGCCCAAATTACTTTGCCACCCCGTTTGGTGAAATGGAGTTCAAAATTTTCTAGTTGCTGATCGAGGGTTTCAATCGCACGCCATTTTATATTTTTTGCCCTTTCTCTAGCTAAGTGCACATCGGTAAACTGTTGTTTTCCCTCCGGCACTTTTTCATTGTATTTGCCAATATTAAAATTGATCTTTCTACGATGGTCAAGATCGGCAGCTTTGATAGCACTTTTTGCAATAAAATGTTGTAATTGATCTGACATGCCCTTGGTTTAATTTTATTTTTGAATCAATTATTATTGTTTAATACCCCCAATTCTTTTCCCACTTTTGTAAATGCAAGGATCGCTTTATCAAGATGATCAGGCTCATGCGCAGCGCTTAATTGCACGCGAATTCTTGCCTGCCCCTTGGCCACTACCGGAAAAAAGAATCCGATTACATAAATCCCTTCCTCCAATAATTTTGCTGCAAAATTTTGCGCTATTACAGCATCATACAACATGATGGGAACAATCGGATGTTCACCGGGTTTAATGTCAAAACCGGCTTCGGTCATTTTGGTTCTAAAGTAAAGGGTATTGGATGCCAATTTATCCCTTAATTCGGTAGTTTGACTAAGCATATCCAATACTGCAATGGAAGTACCTACGATGCATGGCGCCAAGGTGTTACTAAATAAATAGGGTCGACTTCGCTGGCGAAGCAGCTCAATAATGGCATGGTTGCCGCTGGTAAATCCACCACTAGCTCCACCGAGTGCTTTGCCCAAAGTGCCTGTGATGATATCGATTCGTCCTAGCACCCCACGGTATTCATGCGCTCCCCTTCCCGTTTTGCCTAAAAAGCCAGAGGAGTGACATTCATCAATCATTACAATGGCATCATACTGGTCTGCCAAATCACAAATTTTGTCTAATTGTGCAATGGTACCATCCATGCTAAATGAGCCATCTGTAACGATAATGCGGCTGCGCAAATGAGCCGTCTCTTTTAATTTGGATTCCAGGTCTTCCATATTATTATGCTCATAGCGATATCGCTGCGCCTTACAAAGTCTAATACCATCAATAATGCTCGCATGGTTGAGGGCATCACTAATGATGGCATCGGCTTCCCCAAATAGCGGTTCAAATAAACCTCCATTGGCATCAAATGCGGCTGCATATAAAATGGTGTCTTCCGTACCTAAAAAAAGGGATAGTTTTTTTTCTAGTTCTTTATGAATGTCTTGTGTGCCGCAAATGAACCGTACGCTACTCATTCCATAGCCACGGATATCAATGTATTTTTTAGCAGCAGCAATCACTTTTGGGTGTGAAGAAAGTCCAAGATAGTTATTGGCACAAAAGTTAAGTACGTTCTTGCCGCCTACAATAATTTCGGCTCCCTGCTCGCTGGTGATGATCCTTTCCTTTTTAAATAACCCTGCCTGTTCGATGGCGGTTACTTCAGCTGCTATCCTAGAAATAAATGCTTGGTTCATGCCTACAATTTAATTGGGTAAAATTAAGCAAGCTGGGGTTTAATTAAAGACTTTGTTTAATTAAGTTTACCAGTATCAATTTTGGGCGGTAATTTTTAAGATGATCTACCCGCAATCCGATAAGCCTTTGTAAGGGAGGGTCCAATTAAGTAATTGCCAACATTTTGCTTGAAAGCAAAGAATTGGAATGAATTTCTTTGTATTTTCAATAAAAGTCAAAGGATTATTCAGTGTAGTCAAGCAGCAAATGGGCTATGCTTATATAATTTAGGGGTTGTATAATTTTAGCGTACAAACTTCCAGGTGACCGTCCATGCACTGTCTTTAATGGGAGATGCATAACGAATGTCAAGGTTTTTGTCCGTTGCTTTTAAAAGCCGAAGGTGCAATGAATTCCATACTAGCATACCAACATTTTGGTCATAAAGCCAATACCCTAATTTAGTTACATAAAGCATTGAATTAGGAGAAACATCTCCCATGTTTGCTCCAGCACTGGTGGCATCCTTTGCTTTCGTTTCAGCAAGCAGACTCTCTTTCGTATCCTTAGAAATTTTTAATTCAATATATGGGGTACCTTGAAATGATTTGTAAATGGCAGAATTTTCCAATTTCATTTTTCCATTGCTAGTATCCCTAATCAATAAAGTATCATTTTTACTTTTTAGAAACCATACACCTTGGATAAGTTTTTCTACACTATTCAATCCGCTATCTGCCGGGGCATCTCCCTTGCTGCAGTCAACTCCCTGCAGGGAGACTAAAATAATGAATAGTGTTAGGCAAACTATAAAGCGTTTCATATATATGGTTTTAAAAAAAAGAAATTCAATTATTAAATAACGGATAATTTATTATTTAATAACAAATAGAATTTCAGTGACTTATTTGGTCAAATCAGCATTAAGAACGGCAGGTGAATACGGTCTTAAAAAAACTGATTGAATTAATTAAGGCAGAATAAAAGTAGCAAAAAATCATAATTTATCCAATTTTTAATTTGAATATCTGATCGTATAAAGTCTATCAGCGTTATAAAATTTCATTCAAATTAAGTTTGGATTAAAAACAATATCAACGACTAATTTAGTATAGGAGATTTTACAGCCTTGAATCAACCAACCGCTATCAATAGCCCCATTTATTGATGTCCTTAAGCGTAATCATTTTGTCAATATGCATGCAATTGGCAATTTTTGAGCATCCCACTGTAGGGCTTATAGGCAACAATAGCAACTACTTCAAGTGAAATAGGGATCAAAGCTCATCGACTAAAAATGCACTAATTAATTAAAAATTAATTTAATATTCATTAAATTATATAAATATTATTCTCCTATATTTGTCATGAAGCAGTGATTGAATTATTAATAATTTGAGTTTGTATTTTTAATCCAATGAATGATTTTTATTGGGTAATAACAGGTTGCTGAGAATGGGAGTCATTTTTCTAGTGGCGTCAAATAGTAAGATTCCCGAAAAAATTTCTTTTGAAAAGGGATTATTTTAAATCATACCTGATAGGGAGGGAATGAGTTTCTTAAAAAAAGTAAAAACAATTCAACACTGAAGGAGCAAAAGTCTATTTGGGAGCTAACGTATTCGAGATGGAATGTTGTTTCAGTATATAAAATTTTATCCATGAGAAAGCTACTATTGATAATAGGTTTTTTATCATTTTACATCCTCTCCAACGCTCAATCGGATACTACCGATCCCCAAAAGATTACAAAGTTGAGTACTCATTGGATAATTTTTGATCTTGGCGTTTCAAATTACTTTGACCAGACAGATTATTCCGCTCCCAACACCTACTTGTATAACCGACTGGGCGCAGCTGCATTTATTCCTGATGCACCTTCACCAACGCCAGTAGGCAAAAGCGATTTCAATCTCAATACATTCAAAAGTCTGAATATAAACATCTGGTTATTTATGCAACGTCTTAGTTTATATAAAAACTTTGTAAACTTAAAATATGGATTAGGCGTAGAGTTGAATAATTATAAGTACAAATCAACCAGCAATATTAGCTATCGGGTAAATAACCCATTTGTTGTAGATGCTGCAACTGCTTCACCTATCATCTTTAGGGATTCTATATCGTTTTCAGTAAACAAACTGGCAGTTGATTATATCACCGTTCCACTCATGTTGGATTTTTTGACTAAGCCAGACGGCACAAAAAAAGGACTTAGTATTAGTGTGGGGGTTAGTGCCGGTTATGCATACAGTTATCGCAATAAGCAAGTCAGCCTAGAAAGGGGTGCACAGGCAAACAAAGGCGATTTCAATATTGAAAAGTTCAAGTATTCCTATGTTGCCGAATTTGGTTTAGGCGCAGTCAAGCTAAAGGGTACCTACAAGCCAAAGATATTTTATCGAATGCTAATGGGCTTCGGTAAAATGAGGTTGTATGGCTCCTACAGCCCTAAGTCGATTTATGTAAACGGATTGAATATGAAGCCATTTACAGTGGGCATCCGTTTTATCAATTGGTAAGTAGAATCAATTCGCCTTTTGCTGTATTGGCATTGCATTTAATTGCATCTCTTGTATACTATTCAAAAACAGTAAACTACCATCCCCATAACTTAAAAAGCGGTAGTTTTTTTCTAAAGTAAATCGGTATAGTTTTTCCCAATCTTCACCAATGGCTGCAGCCACCAGCAACAATAAAGTGGATTGAGGTTGGTTACGATTGCTTTCACTACTCGGTATTGTTAACCCGGCGCTATCCATATTTAATTAAAGGCAAGTAAGTCATTTCATTCCTGGGATTTGAATTCTACAATACTATTTCGGCCTTTTTCTTAATAATTTTGTAACTTTTAGTTAGCCCAAACGTATCAAGTTTAAGCAAACTAAATGAGTATTCAACCAGCATCAAAAGTAGTATGACAGAAAATGAGTACAATCAGTGCGTAGACTTGTATGCCGATAGGGTGTACCGCTTTATCCTAAAAAATCTGCGGAATGAAGCCGACGCGAAGGATATTGTACAAGGGGCTTTTGAAAAAATGTGGATTAATCGAGAGCGGGTGGACAATGCCCGTAGTAAAAGCTATTTGTTTACAGTAGCCTATAATCAGATGATTGATTATATTAGAAAAAATAAACGCATTAGTCTAAGGGACGATTTTAGTGAGCACTCAAAAATTACCCAGCAGGCAGTGCCAGACATTAAAAGAATTTTGAATGAGGCATTGGGTCAATTAAATGAAATACAAAGAAGCCTAGTGTTGCTGAAGGATTATGAAGGATACAATTATGAGGAGATAGGTGAAATTACCGGACTCAATGCTAGCCAAGTCAAAGTTTACTTGCATCGAGCCAGGTTGCAATTAAAAGCTTTTATTGTAAAACCGGAGAATGTGGCATAATAATTATTGATTGTTGAATGCCATTTGTCAAGTACTCAAATTTTAATCATTAACCATGAATAACATCAATAGATATAATTACGAAACCTATTTTTTACTATATGCCGACAATGAGTTGTCGGCTATAGAAAAAAATAGCGTGGATGAATTTGTTCTATCAAATCCCGATTTGGGCGAAGAGTTGGGTATGTTGCTTCAAACAATTTTACAAAAAGATAACATTCTGCTGAATGAAAAGATGAACTTATATAAAAAAGATCCTTTGTCAGTTGATGTGCTAGAAAAATTATTACTGCATTTGGACGATGAATTATCCGAAGTTGAAAAAAAAGAACTGTTTACTTTAATAGCAGCTAGTACAGCTGTTTCAGAAGAGTGGGCCATGATACAATCTGCTAAATTTTTTCCTGAAAGCACCCTGGTTTTTAAAGATAAAAAATCTTTATATAGGACCGAAAAAGGCCGATTGGCTTTTCTGCCATGGAGGAAGTTATTGACTGCAGCTATTTTGGTTGGAGTTGGATTGTGGGGAGGATTGATGTATTTTAATTCCGGTTCAAAAATTAGCAATCAAGCAATGCAGAATTTTGAAAATAAATACATTGCTAGTGAAATTAATAAAAACAGTAGCAAGGTTGCAAATCAAATTAACAAATTGGCAATTGTACAGCAAAAGAAGAGAACCAATATCCGCCCATCAGACATTGCTGATGATTTGGCAAATTTTTTCGTAGCTAAAACCGAAAAAAAGATACTCCCATCGGAAGAAAACAAAACTAAAGAAACGCTAGATTCAAATAATTCACACAGTGAGTTGTTAAATTTAATTACCAAGATTGTTGATAAGGAGAAAAGCAACAACCTACCGAATAATGATGCAATGCAAGAAAAGCAGCCAGCTGACAGTTCAAAAGAACTAGACCTCAACCTAGTTGCTGATCAACAGATAATTGGGCAAACATTGGTCATGAACACAGCTGATATCGATGAGCGTATTGAAAACAATAACCAGATTTTTTTTATCGGGGAACAAAAATTAAAAAAAATGATGTTGGGAGGATTTTTTGTAAAAGTTAAAAAATTGCTAGAGCGAAGATCGAATTTCCCTAACATCCGCAATTCAATTAAGGTTGCCAATTTCGAATTTACCATACGTTAAAATAAGTAAAAAAATGAACAAGAAAAAGCTATTGCCTTTACTGGCACTGATATTTACATCCCTTTTTGTCAATGCACAATCCGATTCTAATGGTGTATCTAGGCAAACGGATACAGTTCGAATTGGCAAAATTGTAATTATAAAAAAGGGGAGTAATACGGAAGGGATTCATAGTAAAATCATCTTTAGTACCAGAAAATCAAAGTCCACAAAGGCCTTTTCCAAGGTGAGTACCAATTGGTTTGTTTTTGATTTCGGGTTTTCAAATTATTTTGACAAAACTGATTATAGCAAAACGGGTGACTTTCTTTATAACCGATCAGGTGCCGCAGCTCTGGGAAAAAGTGATTTCAATCTCAATACTGGAAAGAGCCTGAATGTAAATATCTGGTTCTTCATGCAGCGAATTAATTTAATCAAAAAACAGGTGAATCTAAAATATGGCTTGGGGATTGAGTATGATAATTATCGGTATAAAACTTCTTCCAACTTGAGTTATCTTGAGAAAAACCCCTACCTCAACAGTCTAGCGGCACCCTCTCCCAT
Source organism: Chitinophagaceae bacterium (assembly GCA_947468255.1). Taxonomy (GTDB): domain Bacteria; phylum Bacteroidota; class Bacteroidia; order Chitinophagales; family Chitinophagaceae; genus Ferruginibacter. The sequence continues at coordinate 8,284 of CANIMM010000056.1, forward strand.
AGTAATCAGGGACTCAATTCGTTTTTCTAAAAACAAGTTAGCACTAAATTATATAACGGTTCCTTTGATGGTAAATTTTATAACCAATCCAGCTAATGCTAAAAAAGGACTTAGTATTAGCATGGGCCTTAGTGTGGGCTATTTATATGGGGTTCGTAATAAGCAGAAGAGTGACGAAAGAGGCAAAGAAAAAAACCGTGGCGACTATGATTTGGAAAGATTTAAATTATCTTATATAGCAGAAATGGGTTTGGGCCCTGTAAGGCTCTATGGATCCTACAGTCCGAGGTCTATATTTAGCGAAGGATTGGTAATGAAGCCTTATACAATAGGGGTGAGGTTCAGCAATTGGTAATTTTTTAAAAAGATGTCATCTCTTTGAATTATTTAAAAATAGCAGACTGCCATCCCCATAACTTAAAAAACGGTAATTGTTTTCTAAAGCAAATTGGTATAGTTTTTTCCAGTCTTCACCAATGGCTGCGGCTACCAGCAGCAATAAAGTGGATTGAGGTTGGTGAAAGTTGGTTACGATTGCTTTCACTACTCGGTATCGGTAACCCGGTGCAATCAATATTTGGGTTTGTACAATTAGTCTTTCACTATGGTTTGTTTTCATCCAATTTAGTAAAGCTTCGAATGCTACTGATGGGGTTAGCTGGCAATTGTACAAATCATCCTCATACACATCCCATTGTTGAATCATCAGTTCGGCCAGTTTTATTTCGGGTTGAAGGGTAGCTTTTACACCCATCCAATATAAACTTTCCATTGTTCGTAGCGCGGTAGTTCCAACAGCGATGATGCTATTGTCAATATTATCTATTAGCTGATGGATGGTTTGCGGTGAAACATCCAGCCATTCCGCATGCATCGGATGATCTTCTAGCAAGGCTGCTTTTACCGGTTTAAATGTTCCTGCTCCCACATGTAGCGTAACGTATTCCGTTTTAATATTTTTAGCAGCGAGGGTAGAAAATATGGATGGGGTAAAGTGGAGGCCGGCAGTGGGAGCAGCTACAGAGCCATCCTGTTTGGCATAAATAGTTTGGTATCTTTCTTTATCTACTAGGCTAGCTTTTCTTTTGATATAGGGGGGCAAGGGAGTGTCTCCAGCCTGCTCAATGATTTCTGCAAAACTAAGGTGGGCGGGTTTCCAGGAAAGTTCTACCACATAGGCGTCCGTTGTTTTTTCAATCAATTGCGCCCTTAATTCAGCTGGTTCACCTTGTACTGTAAATTTTTTAACCAAGTCGCCTTCTTTCCATTTGCTTGCCCCACCAATAAGGCATTTCCATCTGATCCTTTCTTTTTGGGCCATAAGGAGGCTGTATTCATTGATGGTTTCATTGGGCTCTAGGCAAAAAATTTCTATTACCCCACCGGTAGCTTTTTGAAACAGTATCCTTGCTTGTATCACACGGGTATCATTAAAAACCAGCAAACTGTTTGCTGGTAAATATTGTGCAATGTTTTTATACTGATCTTCCTGGAGGGTTCCCGCTTTATAAATTAAAAGTTTAGCATCCTGTCTTTCGGACATTGGAAAAATAGCAATTTTTTCCTCCGGCAATTCGTAGGTGTAATCCAGTATAGAAATGTCTTTGGGGTGCATTTATTGTAAGTTAATAGACCAAAAAATTAAAAGCTTCCTTAATCCAATATGAGTTTTTTTCAAATGGATCCATGTAGACCAATTCAGCCGTTAATCAGTATTCCAACAAGTTGTTTACCACCATCCGTTTTTTAGATGCCCTTTGTCAGTGTTAGATTTTTCCTAATTTAATTTCATCTACCACGGAAGGATCCAGTAGCGTAGTGGTATCCCCAAGATTATCCATTTCGCCCTCAGCGATTTTTCTCAATATTCTTCGCATGATTTTTCCACTTCTTGTTTTAGGAAGTCCGGATACAAACTGAATTTTATCTGGCTTAGCAATTGGCCCAATGATTTTTGAAACGGTAAGACTAATGTCCTGGCGACGAAGTGTTTCATCTCCGTGATGTCCATTATAAATCACAAATGCATAAATCCCTTGTCCTTTGATATCATGGGTGTACCCAACCACTGCACTTTCTACAACACCGGCATGCATGTTGATGGCATTCTCTACTTCAGCTGTGCCAATACGGTGGCCACTGATATTGAGCACATCATCCACCCTGCCAGTAATTCGATAAAACCCATTGTCATCTTTTAATGCACCATCACCGGTAAAATATAAATTGGGGTAGGTGGCAAAATAATTGGTGCGACAGCGTTCATGGTCGCCGTAGGTTGTTCTTAAAATTCCTGGCCAAGGGGCTTTAATGCAAAGGTTGCCTTTCAACAAGCCTGCTTCATCTTTTTGGGTTACTTCATTGCCATTCTCGTCTACCAGTAAGGGTTGAATACCGGGCAATGGCAAAGTGGCCCAACTAGCTTTTGATGGGGTGATACCCGCCAGGTTGCTGATTAAACAACCCCCTGTTTCCGTTTGCCACCAAGTATCAATGATGGGGCATTTTTTCTTTCCAATATTTTCATCGTACCAATGCCAAGCTTCTTCATTGATGGGTTCCCCTACGGTTCCTAATACCTTTAGGGAGGACAAATCTTTCCCCTTGATGGGATCTGTGCCGAAAGTCATTAAACTGCGTATAGCCGTAGGTGCGGTATAGATGCAGTTCACTTTATGTTTTTCTACAATATCCCAAAAACGGCTGGCATCGGGCCAGGTGGGGATACCTTCAAACATCAGCGAGGTGGCACCCGCACTTAAAGGTCCATAAACAATATAGCTGTGCCCCGTAATCCATCCAATATCTGCCGTGCAAAAATGTACATCACCGGGCTTATATTGAAACACATTTACAAAAGTATAATTGGTCCAAACCATATAGCCTGCCACGCTATGAACTACTCCCTTTGGTTTACCCGTAGAGCCGGAAGTATATAAAATAAACAGGGGATCCTCTGCATCCATTTCTTCTGCAGGAAAAGATACTACTCCATCTTTCTCAATTTGGTTTTCAGCATATTCCATTTCATCTTCCCACCATACATCTCTACCCTTGATCATTGATACAGGGGTTCGGGTACGGGTATAAACAATCACCCGTTTAATGGTTTTATTGCCAATTAAAGCGTCATCAATGACACTTTTAAGCGGGATGTCTTTTCCGCCGCGATAAGCACCATCGCAAGTAATAATAAATTCTGCTTGGGCATCATACAGCCTGTCAGCAATGCTTTGCGCACTGAAACCACCAAAGATCACACTGTGTATAGCGCCAATTCTAGCGCAGCCCAATACGGCATAAGCTAGCTCCGGAACCATCCCCATATAAATACAAACGCGGTCGCCTTTTTTAACACCATTGTTTTTGAGTACCTGTGCAAATTGGCAAACCCTTTTGTGCAAGCGGGCATAGGTTACCACCCTAACTCTTTCTTCTGGATTGTTGGGTTCCCAGATGATGGCAGGCTTGTCTGCCATTGTCGATAAGTGCCGGTCGATGCAATTTTCGGTAATATTCAGTTTGCCACCTTTGAACCATTCAATTTTTGGTTCGGTGAAATTCCAGTCCAGCACCCTTTCCCATTTCTTGCGCCAATAAAAATTTTCTGCAACATCTCCCCAAAATTTTTCAGGGTCTTCCACACTTTTTTTGTACTCGCTGTGATACTGCTCTAGGGAGTTGATCTGGTAAGGATAAGACATAGTAAAATTTTATTTATTTGTTAGCCTTCTATTCAATGAATATATTTATCAAAATTATTGAAAAGCTAACAGTTATATCAAACTTAAAAAACAAATATGGTTTCATCAGATGGAAGGGGAATTGGGAAGGTAATATTTTCTTCCTCTCTGGGCACTTTAATTGAGTGGTACGACTTTTACATTTTTGGAATGTTGGCCAAAACCATTTCCATTCAGTTTTTTCCTGAAGGCAACGATACAGCAGCTTTGTTAAGTACGCTGGCGATTTTTGCTGCAGGATTTTTAGTGCGTCCTTTTGGCGCCCTAGTGTTTGGAAGGCTGGGAGATATGATTGGAAGAAAATCGACCTTTTTGTTGACGCTAGTATTAATGGGAGGCTCTACCTTCCTAATTGGACTGATTCCTGGCTATCGTACCATTGGAATCGCAGCTCCATTGCTCGTGCTTTTATTGAGGCTTATTCAAGGCCTTGCATTGGGGGGAGAATATGGCGGAGCAGCTACTTATGTAGCAGAGCATTCACCTTCCAATAGAAGAGGGTATTATACGAGTTGGATACAAACTACCGCTACATTGGGTTTATTTGTTGCACTGGGCGTAATTATGTTTGTAAAATCTAATATGTCCGACGCGTCTTTTACAGCTGAATGGGGTGGATGGCGTTATCCTTTTTGGATTTCTATCTTATTGGTGGGGGTGTCCATTTATATCCGTTTAAGAATGAGTGAGTCACCATTATATTCCAAATTGAAATTAGAGGGAAAAACATCGGTGAATCCCTTGAAGGAAAGTTTTGGCAATAAGGCAAATTTCAAAATGGTGCTTTTAGCGTTGTTTGGTGCAGTGATGGGCCAGGGCGTGATCTGGTATACCGGTCA
>CANIMM010000057.1 GCA_947468255.1 Chitinophagaceae bacterium
CTTTCTGTAATCACGGCTGCTAAACCAAAAATTGCAGATTATGCTTTTACCACCCTGGTTCCCCAGTTAGGAATGGTCGATTACCGAGATGGAAAAAGTTTTTGCATTGCAGATCTTCCCGGCATCATTGAAGGAGCCGCTGAGGGTAAGGGATTGGGACATCGATTTTTACGGCACATTGAACGCAATTCAATTTTACTGTTTTTGATTCCAGCAGATTGTACGGATCACAAAAAAGAATTTGAAATATTGGTGAATGAATTAAAAGAATACAATGCCGAGATGCTGCAAAAGGATTTTGTAATCGCTATCAGTAAAAACGATATGCTGGACGATGAGTTAAGGGCAGCGATCTCGAAAGAGTTGCCTCAAAAAATTCCACATATTTTTATTTCTTCCATTACAGGACAAGGGCTTCCGGAATTGAAAGACCTGCTTTGGAAAACTTTGAATGCTCCACCCAAAGAAATTTAAAAAATACAATCGAAAAACCGCTACCAAATAGCGGTTTTTTTATTTAAAGAATGCCAATAATTGCGAATGACCATCGCTTACAGACCCTATAATTGAAAAAACACAACCCCTTCCTTACTTCTATGATTCAAATAAAAAAAATGATTTTCCAAAGGATGACAATGAAAAAATTGCAATTCCTTCACAATAATGTAATTTGCTATTTCACAAAAAGCTTGTTGCATGTTTAAGAGCAAAATTGCCGGTATCGGGAAGTATATCCCAGAAAATACCATCACCAATGAAGATCTGAAGAAATATATGGATACCAGTGACGAATGGATCCAAGAACGAACCGGTATTCAAGAAAGGCATTATGCGCATCGAACCGAAGAAACTACCACTACCATGGGTGTAGCAGCCGCAAAAATCGCCATGGAAAGAGCCGGCACTACGGCCAAAGAAATTGACTTTATTATTTTTGCGACCCTTAGCCCCGACTATTACTTTCCGGGATGCGGAGTACTGGTTCAAAGAGCCCTACAGATGAATGAAATTGGCGCTTTAGATATCCGGAATCAATGCAGTGGATTCGTTTACGCATTGTCGATAGCCGACCAATTTATACAAACAGGAATGTACAAGAACATATTGGTGATAGGCAGCGAAAAACATTCTTTTGGATTAGACTTCTCCACCAGAGGAAGAAATATTTCCGTAATATTTGGTGATGGTGCTGGAGCTGTAGTACTTCAGCCAACTCAAAAAACAAACCAAGGCATATTAAGTACGCACCTTCACAGTGATGGTGCAAGTGCAGAATTACTGGCTATGTATAATCCGGGAACGCATGCCAATCATTGGGTGAAAGAAAAAATAGCGAATTATTCGGATGCTGAAATAGGTGATATGTTCATGAGCAAAGAGATGATTGATCAGGCACAAAATTTTCCTTTTATGGATGGGCCGGCTGTATTTAAAAAAGCAATTGTAAAATTTCCGGAAGTAATCAAAGAAGCCTTAAATGCCAATGGACTAACCATTGCCAATTTAAATCTACTCATTCCTCACCAAGCTAATTTGCGCATTAGTCAATTTGTACAACAGAAACTGGAACTGCAGGACCACCAGGTATTCAATAATATTCAGCAATATGGTAATACTACGGCCGCTTCCATACCCATTGCCTTATGTGAAGCATGGGAACAGGGAAAAATTAATGAGGGCGACCTGGTTTGCCTAGCCGCATTCGGCAGCGGATTTACTTGGGCAAGTGCATTGATTAGGTGGTAGGAATTAATTTTACCGACAGCAAGGAGTTATTTAAAAAGAAAATCTAACATTGAGCTACCTTTGTAAGTAATTACAAGTAATGAATCGCAGAATAATCTATTTAGTAAATCCCATTTCCGGCACTGGCGGAAAAAAGACTTTAATAAAAAAAATTGAAGAAAAAACAACGCTTCAGGGTATTCCATTTGAAATAGTATATACCAATGCCAAGGGTGATTATCAATTTTTAAAAGAAAAAATTCTCCTGGAGCAAATTACAGATATTGTAATCTGCGGTGGCGATGGTACCGTAAGTAAGGTGGCTGGATCCTTGCTGAATGAAAATGTAAACATCGGTGTAATTCCCATGGGCTCTGGTAATGGCCTGGCATTGGCAGCAAAAATTTCTACAAAAATAGACTCGGCGCTAGCTATAATTTTCAAAGGTAATGCTGCTTATATCGACTCTTTCATTATCAATGGCAGTTTTAGTTGTATGCTCTGCGGGCTTGGATTTGATGCACAAGTAGCACATGATTTTTCGAGGGAAACAGCTAGGGGACTGGCAACGTATATTAAACAAACAATCATCAATTTTATCAGGGTTCGTCCATGGACTTTTGAAATTACCAATAAAGGACAATCATTTACTACTTCTGCCTACTTTATCAGCATAGCCAATAGTAACCAGTTTGGCAACCAGTTTACCATTGCCCCCAAGGCTAGTCTGGCAGATGGTTTACTGGATATTGTTGTGGTAAAAAAAATGCCGAAGTACCGGTTTCTATGGTCTGTATTAAAACAGGTGCTGAATGGAAAATTGCAAGATTATGACGAGCGCTCCTTTCATAAAGAAGATGTATTGTACTTTCAAACCGACCGACTAATCATACAAAACCCAGCAGCAGCTCCGCTCCACATAGATGGTGATCCATGCACCACATCAAGTGAATTTAAAATAGAAATAATTCCCAATGCTTTCAAATTATTACAACCGGTTGTTTAGCTGTTTGAAATAATTCATAGTTACAGTAGAGGTTGCTACCATCTTTCAAAATTGGGTAGATTCAGTAATTTATTTGCCAAGCAATGCTAAAAGCGCTGCCAACACTTTTTGGTTAGCAGCAGAATTAAAAGAGGCAATGACATCCTTTTTTTCAGAAGTGGTTAAATGGAAATTGAGTGCTGCCCCCTGGTCCTCCTTCTTGGGCTCATAAATAAAAGTAAGCCGATTCAGCTTGTCTCCGAATGAATTTTGTAAATAATTGAATTCATTCGATTGGTTAAAATCCTGAAAATTATGCCAACTATGTTCCAAGATGGTAGCGGGTTTGGTTATCATATCCACCACTGAGCCTGTTTCATTGATTGGCTGCCAGTAATCATTCGCCCTGTCTCTTATCTGCAACACAATTACCCCAGAAGTATTGTTGTTAATCCATTCGCTGAAATGATCGATAAAGCGAAACGAAGTTTCCTGTCCAAAATTATCTTTTATCCCCGCATCCATTACATCAATAACCGGAATAGTAGGTAACCATACATTGGGCAATACATAAGGGAAAGTAGCATTCATCCTTAAAGCGGTCAGCAGTCGGAGATTACCAGGATCTTGCCTTGCAAACAATGAGTTGAAATCCACCGCGTCGGGAGTATACGACTTGTCAGACGAAAATGCCGAAGGTTTCATCATAAAACTGAGCGGCTGTGTGCCGATCATCATTTTTCGGCCGTCGAGCGTGACTACTGAATTGTATATAATCAGCGGGATATTTGCCGCCTTTTCGTCGGCAACATAATCCCTTAATTGTTTTTTCAAAATCCCTCCCGTATTTACATTCAATTTTTCTTCGAATGCATATCCTCGGTCTTTTACATACTGATAAGGTCCAATAGAAAACTTTTGAGCAGGAGCAAAAAGATCCCGACTTACCATCGATGAAAATATTGGGTTTAACAGGTCTTCTGAAATATTTTCAATATACTCAGTAGCTTGTAAATTGATGGCAGTTGATTTTTTTCTTTCAGCATACAATTCCCTAAAATAGGTGGCGGATAACATCCCGCCACTTGCCCCACTGATTAAAAATGTTTGCTGCATCAATTTCCCGCCAGTAATTTGATCAAGCTGCTGTAAGGCATTCATCACGAAAGTGGCACTTCGCAATCCTCCTCCACTAACGTTCATGAAAACCATAACTGGTTTATCAGAAGACTGCTTTTTCTTCCAGCTATCTAGGATATTGATCATATTAGCCTTATCGCGGCTAATGAATTCAGGCGTACACAATTGTTGTAGCGACTGTTTGTCGTAGGCGGGGCGTTCTGATTTTTGATTGTAATTGAGCCCATATGCCTTATTGCGAGGATCAATAATTTCATTCTTAAAAAGAAAATTAAATCCCAAAACCAGCCCAAGCAAAAACAATACACTCCAACTCTGTAAAAAATAAGTAAGTGCTCCAATTGCGGCAATCATAATTGCAAAAAATATAAAAATACTCGCCGCAGCAGGGGCTTGGAAAAATTTAATGTCCAAAAAGAAACCCACGGAGATTAAAAAGATAAAGGCAACAATAATTCCCAACATGGCAGCAAAATGATGGCGCTTGAAAATAGTATCCAAGAAATCTTGACTGTAATGCACCACCGGCCTTGCTTTCTTAAATTTAAAACGACTAGAAATAAAATAAGTCACCTTCATTCCAAAACCATCTGGTTGGGATTGCGCTGCTGTTTGATAGCTCTTTTTAAATTCATCAGGATTGGAAATAACAGGAGTGATGGTACGCAAAATAGTCCTGTCGGCACTAAAAAAAAACGCAAAAGAAAAAGCAATACACAATATAAGACCTCCCAAAAATCCAATGACCAACACTAGCTCTTCCGAAATGCCAATCAATTCTTTGTGCATATTAAACTGTACCGCTTTGGAGAGATAAAAAGAAAGAAAGAGCAACGGAAGGATAGCATTGTTAATGCAATATTTTAGAAAGGGTTTGGAAGTAGTAGCTAAAAATTTAAATCTTCTGGTATGCAAAATAAATGTGGTAATATTCCAGCTCATAAAAAATACGCCCATCGTGATGCCTACCAATGCGGTGCTTAAAACATTCACCTTTCCCATATATTCAGGAACGAAAAAAAGGGAATCAGCCCCAAAATCTTTCAAGAATCCACTGTTGAGCGTACTCGTTAATATTGCCCAAATGAGCAACAATATCTGGTACTTGCGAAAATGCAATATTAGCAGCTGAATGGGAAAAGAATAAAAAATGTTTTTGAGGAGCAGGCGCATTTAGATCGTTTTACTAAATATACAACGATAAAATTAGCGTTTTAATATGTATGATAGCTAAAAGGCCCTAGTTCCTTTGGGGAGCCCTAACCACATACAATAAACCAACTACCACCATTACTAGTAACATGGCAGTAAATTGATGTGCAACGCCTAGCCAAACAAGGCGATTAGAATAGGTAGCATTAAGCACCGTTGCTATACCTAGTATAACCTGAATGCATACCAGCAGGAGCAGTGTTATTCTTAGTTGGGAGAAAAGGCGATTTTCCCGGACGATACGGGCCTTCCAAAACCAGGTAATCATTAAACCAAACAGAAGGTACGCCAATCCCCTATGTATGAAATGGATGGCAATAGGATTGTAAACAAAATTTTTTGCTAATGGTAGCTCTTCAAACAAAGTTGCAGGAATCAATACCCCATTAATATCAGGCCAGGTAGGTGCCAATATTCCCGCCTTCAACCCGGCCATGAATGCCCCATAGAGTAGCTGAAAAAAGAGCACTGCTGCTATAGACAATAATATATTTCGTAAGGACGAATTGGCTACTTGCTGTTCGGGTGAAACAATCAACCGCAAGGCAAACCATCCAGTATAACTCAATAAAACTATCGCTGCAATAAAGTGGGTAGCCAGTTCAACATGTCCAACAAAATATTTTTCGGGCACCAAACCGCTTTTTACCATCATCCACCCAATGGCACCCTGCAAAGCCCCAAAAATAAAAAGAACGATCATAGGAAGCACCATTTCTTTTTTAAATTTCCTTTTAAGGAGAAAATAAATGAAGCCGATTAAAAAAACCATTCCCATCATTCTTGCCCAAACCCGATGGAACCATTCCCAAAAAAAAATCGATTTGAACTCGGATAAAGTAAAATTCTGGTGTACGTATTTAAACTGATCTGTCCCCTTATACTTATCAAACTCTGCCTGCCAAGCAATCAAATCCAACGGTGGCAGCATTCCGGTCACAGGTTTCCACTCGGTAATAGAAAGACCCGATTCTGTCAAACGAGTAATGCCCCCCAGCAGAATCTGAATCATTATCATTCCAACCCCTATTAATAACCAACTAGCGACTGCCCTAGCAGAGCGGCTATCAATACTATCATTTTTTAATATTTTACCCATAGCGATTGCAAAGTTAGCTCAGCAAAAGTTGATTCTCCTCAATCAGTCGTAATTTTAATCATAATATCAACTTTTTGTTAAACACATGTTACTTCCTTACTTTCAAAATATAGTACTCGAGGCTGGTCTGGATGAGGCCGGAAGAGGTTGCTATGCTGGGCCTGTATTTGCGGCGGCGGTGATTTTGCCAGTTGATTTTCATCACCCCCTACTCAACGACAGCAAGCAGCTTAAGGAAAAACAACGGGATTTGCTAAGGCCCATCATTGAAAAGGAAAGCGTTGCTTTTGCGGTGGCTTCGATCAATAACGATGAAATAGATGTCATCAATATTTTGCAGGCATCCTACAAAGCCATGCACCTTTCAATAGGCCAGTTAGCAGTAAAACCCGGCCAATTGCTTATTGACGGAAATCGATTTAAGCCCTATAAAAAAACACCCCATACCTGCATAATAAAAGGGGATGGAAAATTTGCATCGATTGCGGCTGCCAGCATTTTAGCAAAAACCTATCGGGATGAACACATGCAAGAGCTTCACAAGGAATTCCCCCATTATGGCTGGGATAAAAATAAAGCCTATGGCACTGCCATTCATCGCAAGGCAATTGAAAAATATGGCATTTGTAAATACCACCGTATCAGTTTTAATATTAATCCTACTAACTCGTAATGTGAATTATACCGGGCCTTACTTTTCAGACTTGTCCCTGTTTCATTTCAGCAACACCCCTTTAAGCGTAGTCATAAAAAATGAAGCAACTCGTCTAAATTAAGCCCAACAATCATCAAAAAAATCGTGTCGATAAAATTTAGCCGGCCCAATTCCCCAACCCTTGTCGGAGAATAGTCCATTCGTCAGTAGTGCAATCCACTATGGTAGAAGGTGTCATTCCGCCAATGCCCCCATCAATTACAAAGTCAACCTGGTGCTCAAATTTTTCATGAATGATTTCAGGGTCCGTATAATCTTCTACCATTTCGCCGGGCAAAGAGGTACTCAGAATGGGATTGCCTAGGGTAGTCAAAATTTGTTGACAGATAACATTATCGGGTACACGAAGCCCGATCGTGCTTTTTTTACTCTGCAATATTTTTGGCACCTGTTTACTAGCAGGCAAAATGAAAGTGTAAGGGCCCGGTAAATAATTTTTCAACATCCGATAAAGAGGGGTGTCGATGCTTTTGGTGTAATCACTTAGATGGCTCAGGTCGTTGCAGATAAAAGATAGCTGCGCCTTTTGAGGGTCGATATTTTTTATTTGGCAAATTTTTTCAATTGCCTTGTGCTGCATGATATCACATCCAAGACCGTAAATGGTGTCAGTGGGATATATTATCACACCCCCATCTTGTAAGCATTCGATTACCTGATTAATCAATCTTGGCTGGGGATTTTCTGGATGTATTTGTAATAGCATAGTTAATCAATTAAGCTCCTTTTTATGACTGATCCATTGCAGCATTTGTATCTGCAATTTTTCTTCTTTTCCTTTAAGTCAGTAAGGTAAACAACTTGCACAATGAATGAAAATTATTTTCTGAATAAACCAAGAATTTTGAAAATACCATTCGCCTAAATAAATTCTAAGGCAAATGAACCCAGTAAATAATGTGGACGAATATTTTAAATAAACTTTCCAAAATGAAATTTAGGGGATTTAATAGAAAAAAGGGGGTGAGCGCGTTTAACAAAGGGTAAAGCACTACTTTTGTAACAACTTTAAACACCCCGCCGCGGCTTTTCCGCTGGTGAAATTAAACAAAATAATTATGTCCTTAATCTCAGTTGGAACCATGGCTTTTGATGCCATTGAAACGCCTTTCGGAAAAGTAAATCAAATTGTAGGTGGCTCTGGCACCTATGTAGCCTATGCAGCTAGCAATTTTGTTAGCACCATCAAGCAAATCTCCATAGTCGGATTCGATTTTCCAGAAGAAGAAATGGCAGAACTGAAAAAACGGGGTGTACAACTAGAAGGAGTAGAAGTGGTGCCAGATAAAAAATCATTTTTCTGGAGTGGTAAATATCACCTCGACATGAATAACCGCGATACCCTTGTAACCGATCTAAATGTATTGGCCGACTTTAATCCAATCGTACCAGACAGCTACCAGGGTGCCGAATTTTTAATGCTAGGAAATTTAGCCCCTAATCTACAATTGAGCATCATCAACCAGTTGAAAGTAAGGCCGAAACTGATTGTCATGGATACCATGAATTTTTGGATGGACATTGCAATGAGCGATTTAGAGGCTGTATTGAAAAAAGTGGATGTTTTGATGATCAATGATGCAGAAGCAAGACAACTAAGCGGACAGTTCTCCTTGGTAAAGGCTGCCAAAGTAATACTTGGAATGGGACCAAAATTTTTGGTCATCAAAAAAGGCGAGCATGGCGCATTGTTATTCCACGAAGACCATGTATTTTTCGCACCAGCATTGCCTTTAGAGGAAGTATTTGACCCAACCGGCGCAGGCGATACTTTTGCAGGAGGATTTATCGGATACCTTGCCAAAACCGGAGATATCAGTTTTGGGAATATGAAAACTGCCATTATTGTCGGTAGTGCATTGGCCAGTTTTTGTGTAGAAAAATTTGGACCCAATAGAATGAAGGAAATCACTAAAGCAGATATCGATCAGCGACTACATGAATTTGTTCAGCTGGTAAACTTTGAAATAGACCTAGTATAAGGGTCGTCAATAAAGTTCATTAACCGAAGTCTTATTCACTTCGGTTTTTTATTGGAGGAATCAGTTGATCGATATGTAAAAGCGTTTTTTTATCTTTATACTTCACTAGGCTTTTGTAATTGAAAAGCTTTTTTTAGTGGGGCGTTAAAATTTACAATATATGGTAGAAATAATTGCACTTTATTTTCTTTGTAAAAGGAATGGAATGCTGGCAGCTCAAAAAGGACTTAATCCGCGCACCTGGAAATGGTATACGGTACTAGCCTGGCTCTTGACTGAAATAATTGGTGTCATCATTGGAATAACATTATATGGAGAAGACAACCTAATGGGGGTAATGTCATTGGGAATCATTAGCGCCTTTGGAGGATATCTAATCATTAAATTTGTGCTAGATAAAAAACCTGATTTTTTTGAAGATGACATCAATAGCATTGGAGTGGATGAACTTCATCCGCCCAGAAACTAAGCCATTATCTAACCGACGATTGTAGGCATTGGCAAAATGGGATCTTACACCAAAGATTCGAATTGTATAAAAAACAGCTGACCGGAATGACAAATAAAAAACTTTATCTTAAGATTACAACGTTACTGTTGTTCGCTATATCATTTAAAAATTTGCAAGCCCAGCAAATTGATTCTCTATTAGAGATATTGGATACAAAATACCTGCAAGAAAAAATCTATATGCAGGTAGATAAGGCTTATTACAATGCGGGGGAAACGGTTTGGTTCAAGGCTTACCTTAGTGCAGATAATCTTCCAGGACCTATTAGTAAGACATTGTATGCAGAGTTGTTGGACGAGAAGGGAATGGTGATGCAAAGAAGAATGATGCCGATTATACAATCAGGCGCTTCGTCCAGTTTCGATTTGCCCGATTCTGTAAACTACACCCGGCTTTACATTAGGGCATATACCACCTGGATGCTGAATTTTGATTCATCGCTTTTATATTTTAAGCCATTACAAATTATTCCGAGCAAGCCGGTCGCTAAAAAAGCACCCGCTCCTGTCACTTACAGCGTTCAGTTTTTTCCCGAAGGAGGTGACCTCGTCGATGGAATTTCATCGAGGGTGGCATTTAAAGCGACCGACCACCAGGGCACCCCTGTTGCAGTAAAAGGAGATATCGTAGATAGTAAAGGAAAAAAAATAACCTCTTTTTCGTCTATCCATGATGGTATGGGATACTTCACAATACAACCAATAGCAAAAGAAAAATACCGTGCTATTTGGAAAGACAATAAAGGAATGCAGCACGAAAGTCTCTTACCCGATGCAAATAAACAAGGGGTTGTGCTGAGCACTGAACTCACCGCTAATCAACTGAATTATTCTCTTAAAAGACCCGATAGCATAGCGGCCGATTATACAACCTATCAGGTAGAAGCACAAATGCACCAGCGGCTAGTATACAGTGCCAAGGTGAATATGACCAAAAAAACGAGTATCACCGCGCAGATAGACACAGATAGCTTGCCCAATGGCGTTTTACAATTAACCATATTTAACGCTGCCCTTCAGCCGATTGCCGAACGCATCGTTTTTATCAATCATGATAATTATTATTTCATCACTGATCTGCATTCTGCTGATAAGAACCTTACCAAACGTGGCCGCAATTCCCTGCAAATAGATGTAGGAGAAAGCTTAATGTCTAATTTATCTATCTCTATTACCGATGCAGACCTTAATCCAATTTCAAAAAATGAAGAAAGCATTTATTCGCAGCTATTATTAAGTAGCGATTTAAAAGGATATGTTTACAATGCAGCCTATTATTTTACAGGAGATGCCGATTCTGTGAAGCAGCATCTTGACCTGGTAATGATGACCAATGGGTGGAGAAGATTCAGGTGGAAGGACCTTTTAACCGGCAATTGGCCTACCATCAAATCCATTCCGGAGAACAAGCTTTTTATTAAAGGGCAAATTTTGGGGCTATCAAAATCATTGCTATTCCAGAAAGAATTAACCGGCATTTTAAAAACAAAAAATGGATCTACCAATGTTTTCACGATGCCAGTAAATAGCTTGGGTGAATTTCAACAGGACGGCCTTTACTTTTTTGACACTGCCAAATTACATTATCAACTCAATAATGATAAAGACAAAATCCTAACTACAACAGCCAGTTTTGCATTTAAAAGCAATTTCATTAAAGGGCCGCCACAATCTATTTCAATGCTTTCAGGATTGTATTCACCTGAAAAAACAGACAGTCTTGTCTTGCTGAAAAGCATTTCAATGGCCAACTTGCTTCGAAACCAGACAGAACGAAATAAAGTAAAAACACTTGAAACCGTGATGGTTCGAAGTTCACAAAAGTCGCTAAAACAAAAATTGGATGAGGAGTATACTTCCGGCTTTTTTTCTGGAGGAGACGGCTATACTTTTACCACCGAAGACGACCCCTATGCAAAATCAGCTGTTAGTATATTAGCTTATTTACAAGGCAAGGTGCCTGGTTTGCAAATTAACACTGCCGGTGAAGGAAGTGCCACCTGGCGCGGCAGTCCTACCAGCTTTTTTTTGAATGAAATGAATTCAGATGTTTCTAGGCTGCAAACTACCAACATGAATGATGTAGCGATGATCAAGGTTTTTCGACCACCATTTTTTGGCGCATTTGGTGGAGGTACTGGAGGAGCCATTGCAATTTACACGAAAAAAGGGGGCAGCGACAACTCACAAATCAAAGGTTTGTCTGTAGAAATCATCAACGGCTATTCAATTATCAAGGAATTTTATTCACCCGACTATGAAAAAAAACCGGAACCTGATGCCAACGATTACAGGGCTACACTTTATTGGAATCCAAATGTACACCTTGACAAAAATACAAGGCGGGTAACGATTCCATTTTTCAATAGTGATTTTTGCAAAAAAATACGGGTTACCATTGAAGGGATCAATGAATTGGGAAAATTGACTAGAGAGGAGAAAATCATTGAATAATTTCGTCCTTCAATATGAAAGAGGGTGTTAATAAAAATTATCACCCCAGCTAAATATTCAACTTCAAATAATACGAAGGTTGAATATGCACTCCTGTTTTAAAACATATTGTAAGCAACTGCTTTTATTCTGCCATTCCTTCCAGCGACAAAAGAAAAGCGTATTCCCTGGCCTTATCAGTCAAGGGCTTATATCTTCCGGAAGCGCCGCCATGGCCCGCTTCCATATCTGTATGCATTAATAATAAATGATCGCCGGTTTTCATTGCCCGAATTTTTGCCACCCATTTGGCCGGCTCAAAATACTGAACCTGGCTATCGTGCAAACCTGTAATAACCATCATATTGGGATAGTTGTGATTGGCTACATTGTCATAGGGAGAATAGGATTTCATGTAATCGTAGCTTTCCTTGTCGGCAGGATTTCCCCATTCATCGTATTCGTTGGTAGTAA
This sequence comes from Chitinophagaceae bacterium, assembly GCA_947468255.1. Classification (GTDB taxonomy): domain Bacteria; phylum Bacteroidota; class Bacteroidia; order Chitinophagales; family Chitinophagaceae; genus Ferruginibacter. The sequence goes on from CANIMM010000057.1 coordinate 12,276, forward strand.
GTGGAATGGATGAATCGCTCATGGTGGTTACTACATCCACAAATGGCACGGCGGCAATTACGCCTTTCCAAAGGTCGGGGCGCATGTTGATGATGGCACCCATCAATAATCCACCGGCACTGCCCCCATTGGCATAGAGATGACTTGAAGAACTGTATTTTTTCGCAATCAAAAACTCAGCGCAATCTATAAAATCAGTAAAGGTATTTTTCTTATTCATCATCTTGCCATCCTCATACCAATATCGTCCCAACTCCTGCCCTCCTCGGATATGAGCAATGGCAAAGGCAAAACCCCTGTTCAATAAACTAAGCCGAACACTACTAAAGGAGGCATCCATGCTGATACCATATGATCCGTATGCATATAACAACAAGGGGGAATTGCCATCTTTAACAAATCCCTTTTTATATACAATAGAGATGGGGATTTGAATGCCATCTTTTGCAGTGGCAAAAATTCGCTCCGTTGCATATTGCTGTGCATCAAAACCGCCTAATACCTCCTGCTGTTTCATCCGCTTTTTATCTTTTGTAACCATATTGTAA
>CANIMM010000058.1 GCA_947468255.1 Chitinophagaceae bacterium
ATACCAATTATCTCAACACTAGGGTCTTGTTCAACTGAAATACTCTTTTGTATAAGTGGCGCCTTGCCAACTAATATTAGTCGAATACCTGGAATCGAACTTTGAACTAGTGGAAAAACTTTATCATAAAACCAACGTATTCCTTCTTGGTTTGGATAATAATCCAGACCACCGCAAAAAAGAATTTCCAATGAAAGATACTTATCTGGATTAGGATCAAAACGCTTTTCAACCGTATCTACTCCATTCGGAATCACACAACTGTTTACCAAGCAATTATTCAAATTTATAAAGATTTGCTGATCAGGTTTACTACAGCAAAAAACAGCATTCACCATTTTATATAATTGCTTCTCGTTTTTAAGTGCAGTCTTAAAATAGGTATTATATTCAGTATTATTTTGCGCATTAGCTAATTGGCGCCATAAGTTGGAGTCCACGTTGTGGGCATCGTAAATTTGCCTTGCTGCAGGTAAACCTTTTTTCACAAATGCCGAAAATAAAACCATAGATTCAAGGTTTTCGTAATATACAATATCAGGTTTTACATACCGCAGCGTTTTTAATAGAGTAGGATAACCCTTTAAAAAATAGCTATTGGAAATACCGGAAAATTGTCTACGCAATATCCGGAAATGCAAGGCATCAGATAGTCTATCGGGCAACTTACTTAATATCGAGCGATAACCCTGGTCACCATAAGAACTAACGATTACCACATTATCAGGAAAATGAGGGCCAGAGTTATTTTCAAAATCGCATGCAGGCTGTGTAGTAAACAAATAAACAGTATGCACTTTTGCCATTTCCCTTAAAATATAGAAGCATCGAAGGGATCCTCCACTTACGGGAGGATAAAAGGAATAAGGTATAATCGTAAGAATAATAGCCAAATCAGGATTTGCTACTTTTAACTAGTTCAATACAACGCTCCATTTCTCGAACATTTCCTTCAAAAAAATTGGGGTAATGATGCCTAAATTCAGAAAACACTTTCAATGGTGTATGTATTAGATGAAAGTTCTTTTTATAATTAAGTAATTTTTGTAATAAATCTGACGCTCCATCATAAACAGTGAAACAGGCAGGTAAAATCCCTAAACTATGAACAGAAGGAGATTCATCTAAACGCCAGCTCATTGGCCACCCGGAATGGGGTGTAAAAACTTGTGATCCAGTACACAAACATTCTAGAATGGGAAGTCCAAATGCTTCAGGAGACTGAACAAAAAAGATTGACACTTCCCGATAAATATCCCTTATCTCACCAATAGAATATTTTTTATCTAGCGAAATATATTTGATCCCAGCCTTTTTTATTGTATCAATTTGTAATTGTCGAAATAATTCATACCCAGGTTGAACAAAATCTACTAAAGCGATCAACTCTTTTTTTTGATTTAAGTGCAAATCCCAATCTTTTGCCCTTAATCCGATGCAAAATGCATTTGGAGGCAACGATGTTTTAATTTCAGTTACAGAGGATACTAAAAGGTGGGCATCATATCGTTCCAAGCTTGCATCATCACTTTGTTGGAGGGTTATCAATTGAGTAGGTGCGTTACCTAAATAAAATACCTCATAAAACAATACAGGTTTTCTTGTAATTAACTTAAGTCTTTCAACATTATATAACCGTTTCCAAAATCCATTGGGAATACATTCCGAAATTATTACTGCATCCGATTTTTTTAGCTGCCTAATTAGTCTTCGATCTGCAAAGTAATTGCTTAACTTTTCCCATAACCAAAAATGAAAGCTAAGCGTATTCTTTTTAAATGAAACCAACCGATTAAGTATATTAATTTGATTTGAAATAACAACATAGTGACCACATTCCTCTAGTTGAATTTTTAAAGAATTAGCCAAAATTAGAGGGCTACCATTACCTGAACGCGTCAGTATTGTGAAATTCATATATGAAAATCAAATCAGTGAATGATGAAAAGTATCAAGATTCTAAATAGGGCATTTTAGTATAATAAGATAAAGACCGATTTTTACGAATGGTTTTTAGTCGAAATGAAATTGAATAAAAACTTAACTGATGTACAAAAATTTCTGTGTATTAACCTATAATTATATACTATTGTTCACTTCAGAAATTTTTATAAAATGATATCTTAAACAAAATTCCCATTAAAGCATTATATTTAAATTATATATTATAAATTCTAGTCACCTTCATGATATAATATCAAAAATTCTAACTAATAAAGAATAAATACAATATTCACTCTTTTGTAACTAGAAAAATATCAGATATAGTTCTTTCCATTATTTATAAAATAGTTAATGAAAAATTTAGGAAAAATTATGATTATAAACTTGAGCGCTTGAAATGGCTTCAATATCATTTTACCAATTCTATAACTGTAACTACTTTCAAATGAATTTTTCAAATTATTAAGTTCCCTGATATTCTCAACTAATGCTTCTTCGCAAGCAATTAACTCAATAATTTTGAGCTCATCTTCATAAAAAGGCTCTAGCAGGTCTATCCGATCATGAATATCTTTATAAATTAATTTGGAAAGTAGTTGCCAGGAATAAGCAAACTTTGCATTACTACCTGTCCGCTGAAGTTGAGTGAAAGACCCTTCTCTAACAGTATAATGATACAATACTTTATCAACAGTAATTCCTTTGAATCTCTTTAAAATACGGAAAATCCAATGGATATCCTCTGCCACACGTCCAGCAAAATAAGGATGATAGCCACCTGTACTTTGCAATGCAGCCCGACTAATCATCATAGTACTGCAAACCGTATTGTCAATATCATTCCTATTTTTTTGCATGAACCCAAGAAATTCATCTCTTAACTCCTGATTATCTAATGCAATTCTTCCATGTTCTGCTATTCTCCTACCTATATATCGATAATTGGTAAAACAAATTCCCAAATCACCATCGGCCATAAATTGCTCAAGCTGTAACTCAATCCGTTTGGCGTCAGACCAATCATCCGCATCCTGAAAACAAATGTAATCGCCTGAAATTTGATTTAGTATAATATTAACAGCGCCTACTTTTTGAGTGTTTTCTTTAAAAGCAACCACCTTGATTCGTTGATCATTAAATCCCTTGATCTTTGCCAATGTATCATCAGTTGAAGCATCATCAATAATCCATATTTCCAATTTGGAATAAGATTGCTTCAAAATAGAATGAATAGCCTTTTCTACGAACTCGCTAACATTATAACAAGGGATAATTACCGAAACCAAAGGTTTATTTTCGGTTGATATCATGTTGAAATAATCATTTTAATAAGGCTTTTAAACAGATACCCATCGATCGCTTTTTCCTCAATTAATTCTTTAATTCCCCACCAGATAGCAGCCCTATCATTACGTCTGAACTGCTTCATCACAAATTTCCGAGTAAAATAGAGTCTAAGTTGTCTACTTGTAAGAACATGTGGGTTTAATATCCAATTCCGATTAAGCCGATATATTTTGGGGCTTTGGAAAATAACCTCAGTGTAGTACTGGATAATCCGTGGGTGCAATCCAATAAATCGTTGTAAATCAGCAATAATACTTGATCTTTCAAATAAAAAATTATTCACCGTTGAATTGCTCACCGTTTTTGATGCTTCGTGCAAGCGAAAATTAACGAGCACTTTGTCAATTTTGGCAAAACCATCCTGACCATATACCAAAAGCAGTTTTAACCACATTTCCCCATCCATAATATAGTGTAAATCCTCTGAAACACCTCCTATATTTTGGATAGCTGAAAGTTTAAAAAAACTGGAAGGCTGGGCAATTTCACAAAACTCAATAGTTGATTCTAGATTTTCAGTAATAAAACTTCCCGTATTAAAAATAACACTTCCATCGACTTGAATATGGTTTTCATAACCAGATACAACTTGAATAGAAGAATTAACCATAAAGGAATTCGCTACACTATACAAACAACCAGGCTCATACCAATCATCACTGTTAAGCCAATTAAATATTTCGCCGGTACATTTTGAAAGCCCCTTATTGATTGCATGACTTTGTCCATTATCTTTTTCAGATACCCAATAGGTAATTCTTGATTCGTATTTTTTGATTATGGAGAGCGTTTCATCTGTACTACCGCCATCAATTATTATATATTCCAGATTGGGATACTGCTGATCCAACACTGAAAGGATTGTTTGCTCAATGTATTTACCCTGGTTAAACGAAGGTGTTACAATAGAAATTTTAGGCCAATTAAATGAAGAATTGTAAACTTCATTATTTTTAAAATTCAAGTTTAGTAAATTAAAATTTATAAAAAATACGTTAAACCAATTGATATTTATTGATAAAACTATCAATATCAAAAAAATGCTTTTCCACTTCCTCAAGTTTTGCATCTTCAAAATGCCACCACTTAATAGCCAATAATGCCTCTACCTGCTCTTTATCAAACCTGTATTTAATTACTTTAACAGGACTACCTACAGCAACTGCAAAAGGAGGTATGTCCTTCGATACTACTGCCCCTGCTCCTATCACTGCACCATCTCCAATAGATATACCATCCAATATAGTTACGTTAGCACCAATAAAAACATCATTCCCAATTGTTATAGGTTTACGTTCTTTTACCTTATCAATTTGTGATAAAGTAATCCCATTTTGCTTGCGTGTTGAATAAAACATGGGCGAAGTACTAATCCCGTTGATAGGATGAATACCCCAACCGCATAAAAGGTTTGGACCAATAGAGCAAAATTTACCAATTGTAGTTTGACTTATGATGGCATTTTGAGCTATATAAGTGTAATCTCCGATTTCTGTCTCATAAAGTTGATGTGGTTCGGAAATAAATACTCCTTTACCATTGTAGGTATTACATTTAGCAGATCTTAATAAATCCCAGTTATTTCCCTTATTAGTCAGGATTGCTAACTCAGGCAAAACAAATAACAGGATTTTATTTATCAACCGTTTCAGTGGCTTCTTGAATGGGACTAAAAAGTGAAATACGATCTTGATACTTTGAAAGACAGTATACGAGGTACGATTAACATACAACTGATTATAAAAATGCTTTATAATTTTTTCTGCCTTTATGGATTCATCTATAGGCGTAGTTGCGACAGAAATTGTGGCTGCCAATTCTTTATGATGATAACATATTGTACTTCCATTATGAACACCTGTGCTATCAAAGCCGATATTATTCACCAATGAAGTGGCAGGATATAAACAAAGTCCATTCTGTATCATCACACTGGCGTGCCATTTTATAAACCAGGTATTTAAGCTTCCAGAAAAATTTTTTCTAAGCTGATCCTCAAGAAAGCTTCCTCCAAATTTATTAAAATCGGCCCATCGGTTTGAAGTGTCAAAATATGAGATTAACTGCTCTGTATTGGAGTTAAAATTGCACCAGGCTCTTTTCCATGTTGCCCAACCCCAGCACAAGGGAACATTAAAAAAAAAGGTTTTCGGCAATCTACTTGAATGAGGATACATATATCCTGAAACATGAAAAATATTTTCATACTGCTCATAAAAAAATAGCGCATCATTCATATATTGTAAGAAGCCTGAAGAAGTTACAATATCGTCTTCAAGTACAATGATTTTGCCGTATTGATTTACAATTTTTGTTACGCCGTCAATTATTGAATTTGCCAAACCCTGATTTATAGTGGCTTCGATTATATGGACTACTTTACACCATTTTTTTAAACGAAGTATTTTACGGACTGCCACTATTTCACTTTTTTGAAATTCAGTTGCCTCGGCCTTTGGACCATCAGAATAAATATAAAGTATTGATTCACTAGACAGCTTGTTTTGCATTAATGCATTTAAGACCTGCTCGGTATGCCAGGGTCTATTGTAAACAAATAATACTATAGGAGCAAGTTCTTTCATATTGCTAAAGCCAACTAAAAAGGGTTGCGCCCCCTGACGTATTGAATAAAATTATTATAGCCAATAATATTGCCAATAAAACGTCTAAATACCTTTGAACGAAACAAAACAAACCCAATATCAGCAATCACTATCCTCCAAAGCAGTGAATATTTCATGAGCCGTTTAGAAAAGACCTCAGGATATTTAATTAATGAATAAAAATACAATTTTTCTAATACTAGCTCTTTGCGAGAAAATGCCAGATCATTGTTTTTACAAAAAGCAAACAATTTTGTTAACATGATGATAAATTGATAATTCACAAGATTAATATCAGAAGTTAAACTCTCTTTTCGTCGATCGGTAATGGTGACAGGATGCAGAATATTGCCAGCCACTAGTTTAGCAGTAGCTGACATTTTAAACCATTGAAAGGTGTCTTCTGAAGTTGTAAGAGATGTTTCAAAAAGACCGGATTTATCAAAAATACTTTTTTTTACCGTTAGCCCGTCTATGCTAAACCAGACTTGGTGTCCTAAAGGTTGAAGACTTTCAAAAAGCTCAACATATTCAACTTCTTGAATGGGCGAGTAATTTATAATCTCACTTCCTGATTGTATGCCTATCATTTCATATACCCCATCAATAGATTGATCATTCTTGAAACATAAAACGGTTTCACTAAATCGTCCGGGAAGATAATAATCATCGGCATCCAAAAAGGCAATAATGGTTTCCTGTGAATTAAGTATTCCTAAATTTCGGGAAGCTGACACTCCCCTATTATTATTATCAGTATGCATAAGAACCTTAATCCTACGATCAATTGAAGCATACTTTTGACATATTTCCAGGCTATTATCAATTGAGCCATCATCTACCAGAATAAGTTCAGTTACTTCCGGCTGTTGCAAAACAGATTCTATTGCCCGATCAATAAATATGGCTGCATTATAAACTGGGATGATAACAGAAATATTCATTTATTAAATACTATTAAGCAACTTTATTTATGCTGACAATATTTTTCAGGACACTATTTCTTCTCACTAAAAATTATTATTCAAATAATAATGATCATCCCTCCTATAGACCATACCTCAAATTTTCGATATTATATGCTGAAATGTAAAATATCAAATAGCAGCTCATGTAATTACTAACTATTAGATGCGCTATAAACTTACAGCGTACTGATCAAGTTGCCTTTTAAATTCATTGAGGTATCTGTTACCTAATCGAGTATCTGGTTCAAGGTAATTACCTTCCGCCCACTCATTCCATGAACGAACAATAACAATTTTTTCTTCAATTGATTTATTATCTGTTTGCTGAAAAGCCTTCTCACACAAATTGCCAAATAAAGATGGCGTAGCACCCTCAAATAACCAACCATTAGCCCCAGATCTTGGTGTATTATCCCAATCTGCCATTACCCAAGGGTATTGTGTTCTATTGAGCTGATGACCAGGATATGAAGTAACATATTTCTTGTAAGAAACAGTGAGTGGTAACTTTGAAGATTGCTTATTAAATAAGTCCTTTAATTGCTTGAGCCATTTACGATCCCTGTTTTTTGTAATATATTTATTTCTTTCAAAGTATCCAACAGTCATAGCATCATAACCATGCGCTCTCAGATTCCAGTCAAAAGGCATATGCAAAGCCACAAAATGAATTCCCTTCAAGCCTTCTTTCAACGAAAGAGATTGCCATAAATCTATGAACTCCCTATTATTCGGAATGTTTAATGGTTGGAATACAAATACAATATTTTTACCATTCACAGTTATGTATCGTTTATCCTTAAAGGCTTCCAACAATTCATAAAAATGGGCTGTATAATCTTCTATTCCAGGATAAGTTTGCTCTATAAGAATTTCATTATTTGATAACCCGTGCCAGGTACCTGACCAAGTTTGATTAGCCCAACAAACACAAAAAGGAAAATCCGGTTTACCTGATTGAACCACTTCTGTAAATGGTCTTTCAAGAATACGCTTACCTCCAAACCAATAATGCCAATACATAAAACCATGTATACCATATTCCTTGGCCAGTAGCGCCTGGGCTTCTCTTACTTCGGGAACCCTTAAATCATAGAATCCAAAATCGGCTGGCAACCTTGGCTGCAAGTGCCCTTTAAATAAGGGTTTTGCTTTTGCCACATTGGACCATTCTGTAAACCCTTTCCCCCACCACCGATCATTCTCAGGTATTGGATGAAATTGAGGTAGATATGCAGCAATAGCTTTTATTTTATCACTCATGAAACAATAAAACAGTTATTTTTTAAAAATTAATAGGTATTTAATAAATACTGAAATTACAATTGGCTTTAATTGATAACATGTGGCAAATCCGAATAAGCAGCTAGATACTTTTCAATACATCCTTTCATAGTAAATTTTTCTGCAGCCCTTATTGCAATTTCAGCATGTTTTTCAACTAACAAAGGGTTACAGATGTAATTTTCTATAGCATCTGTAATTGTCCCAATATCAACCATGCCATCATTCAAATTAATAGAAACTCCTGCTATTTGCTCATTTAATGAAATCATATCAGTGATGGCCCCAACATTGGTTGTAATAACCGGTTTTGCACAAAATAAATATTCAATGATACTGTTAGGCAAACTTTCGGCAATATAGTAAGTTGGCAGCAAACCGATATGTGATGAACATACAATGTCAAAAACATCATTTTGGTAACCTAAAAAACTAATAGCTGGGCTATTGTATTTAATTTTCAAATAATCAAGAAATTCCCCTTCCCCAACCAGAGTCAATTTTACTAAACCAGGGAACTTTTTTAGCACCTGTAATACAGCCAGAATAGCTTCCTCCCAACCTTTTTCTTTAATTCCCCTTGCAACCATTACTAATTCCAAACAGGTCCCACTTTGATAATTTTTTTTTATAATTCTTTCTAAAGACATAGATACTCCATAAAACACTTTCCTTCTTTTAGTTAGTTTGCAAAAATTTCTATCCAAAGTTTGCTGCTGTTCAGGCGAAGTATAGATTACTGTATCAACGACATTTAGGGTAGCTTTTGTAATAGGGATAAAATTTTTTCTTTTATTTGCTAAAAACTCATAATGTCCGTGAAGTGAGGCAACCAAATTAAATTTTACCTCTTTTTTTAACATAGCAAAAAAAACATCACTATCCCAGGAATGACTATTAACAATAGTTATTTTATTTTTTTTAATAAATAGCTTAACCTGTAACTTTTTAAAAAATTGGTATAATGGTTCAACTTTAGATTTGATATTATTACCCCCATTTCGAGTCCGGCCATTTATATAAAGCCAGTCACCTATAAAATTTTGTCCAGCTTGAATAACCATGATTCGCTTTGTATCAAGTAAAGAAAACTGTCGCTTTTCTTTTGACAAATAGGGATAAACTTCAATAAAATATACCTTTTGTGTTAAAGCCAATTCGTTAGCAAGGCGTATTGCAAACATTTCCGCTCCTCCATCGAAAAAACTTTCAATGGCAATTAAAATATTGAGCTTTTCTTTAATCAAAGGAATGAAATGGGGGAATTATTAGATAAGCATAATTCATATTTTTTTAGCAGTTCCTGACAAACCAGAAATCATCACACCTTCAACATATATTTTTGATTTATCAAGTAACTTATCCTTTCTTAAAAGGAATTGAATACACCAAACGAAAACTAATGAAAATGATTTTTTGTACTTAGATGGTCGGTTCTTATACCATATACCGAGCATTTGAGCAAGGCTGGCATCCCATAAACCCAATGCTTTTAATGCTATGTTATTAAAGCCACTATTGCCAAGATGACGATGTAATGCAAATGGAGTAAACCTATACTCATCATAGGGAACTAAATGAATATTCCACACAAAGGGAACTGTAAAAATCAGGTTCCCGCCAGGTTTTAAAACCCTGAAAACTTCTTTCAAAACAATTTCCGGGTTTGAGCAATGTTCCAGTATTTCAGTAGCTAAAACTGTTTCAACAGAATTAGCTTCTAATGGTATTGAAATTCCATCCCAAAAAAGATCAGGTTGAACCATTTCATATTCTGCACCAGCTGGTTTTTCAAAATCAACCCCTATATATTTTATACCATCCCTATTTTCTATAATAAATTCTCTGTAAGGCATTATTCCACAACCTAGATCCAACACAACTCCATTGAATTTCGAAAGATTTTCTTTTACCGCATCAAAGATGGCAGTTCTTACACTGTATAATTCAAGGTAATCTTCATCGATTTTTATGTTCGTGTAGTATTTATCAATAAGGTCAATTCTAGTTATTGGCATAATATATAATTTATCTTCCGATTTTTTACACATTAACTAGCTAAATATTGTTTGAAACGCAAAATAAAAATTTAAATATAATGAGATTTTATAGTTTTTGAACAAGCCTTCCTGTGTAGTCAACTCTGTTAAAAAAGGGGTACTCATTATTTTCCTTGAAAAATTGATCAGTCGCTTTTCTGGATCCATTCCAGTGTCCATAATCATCAATAATTAAAATCCCTTGTTTCACTAAAAGGGGGTATAAATGCACCAGTTCATGGTAGGTAGACTCATACCAATCAGTATCTAATCTTAAAAGGGCAATTTTACTAGGTATATTCACCGGGATCGTATCCTCAACCTTACCTTTAACATAATGAATTTTCGTCTTTTCATATTTAGCCGTATTCATATTAATCTGCACTTCATCTAAAGCCGAATAGCACCAAATATTATAATCATTACTTTTTTCAACTACCGAAAGTTGAGCCTCTGCGGTTACATTATTATAGCTCACATCATCATCAGTAGGGGCACTCATCCCATCATATGTATCATATAAATAAAGATTCCTGTCACTAACTCCCAGATCAGATAATGTAAGTGCAACCACCATCATACTACCACCTTTCCAAACACCACATTCCACAAAGTCGCCAGGGATTTTATTTTCGATGATGTATTTAACTGCATTTATTAATGAAACAATTCGTTCAGGACTTGTTAAAGTAAATTTCCTCACTTTATTGATGATTTCAATTTCCGCATCTGTAAAATCTGAGTATAAATGATTCCACTTGTATGCATTCAACAATTCGCTTCTTAAATCTGTAAAATTGGGCTTTTCAAGATCAGGCAGCATATTTTTTTTTGTGTCTGAAATTCGAGAAATTTCATAATTCATTGCCTTTAACCCATTTTTTATAAGTGATTTCATTATAGTAATTTATTATTTCTCCTATTTTAAACCTTTACCTAATTGCATTCACAACTAAATAATTTGCTATGATTTTTATAAATTATAGCTTACGAAACCAACTATTTCAAATTTTGAAGCAACATTTTATTATATCGACATTTACTTCCAACTGCATTTTTTAATTAGACTCCCATTTAAATTCATCCAAATAAAGACTTGAATCTTTCTGCCAGGGATGGTCTCTTTCCGATTTAAACATTTCTATTTCAAATGGACAGATTTTTTCAAGCATTTGAATTCTATTACCTCCATTCCTATCCGTTAAATAAACAGTTAAGGTATATTTCCCTAAAAATAAACTGCATTTTGGAATGAAGCATTTAAACTTATTTATACCGGCCTTTCTCAATATTGGAGTTTCACTATCAAATATCCAAAAATGTGTTACTGCAATTCCGTGAAGGTTAAATACTTGTATTGTAATATTACCTCCCTTTAATGGTTCTTTAATAAACGTCTCAATTTCTATCTCTAATCGATCCCCATGGATATGAGTATTACCTGGTTCAGTAGTCACCATATTAACAAAGGTAATTTTGGATTCATCACCAATATTATCATCAAAATAGATTGGAAGATTACTTGAACCATAAGATAGGTACTGGGTTATCAATTCATTGGTTTTACCAATATTTAACAAATCCCCATTGTTTAAAAAGATACTCGCATTTGTTAAAGAGGTAATTGCCTGCAGATTATGACTAACAAACAAAACCGTCCTCCCCTCTTTGGTGCTCACATCCTTCATCTTTCCCAATGCCTTTTTCTGAAACTCTGCATCACCCACTGCCAGCACCTCATCTACAATTAATATTTCAGGTTCTAAATGCGCTGCAACTCCAAATGCCAGCCGAACATACATTCCAGAAGAATATCTTTTAACTGGAGTGTCAATATATCTTTCTACTCCGGAAAAATCAACAATCTCATCAAACTTGGATTTAATCTCCTGTTTACTCATTCCTAGTATGGCTCCATTTAAAAAAATATTATCCCTGCCACTTAGTTCAGGATGAAAGCCAGTTCCTACCTCCAACAAACTTGCTACCCTCCCCTTAATTTTTACTGAGCCGGAACTGGGTGAAGTAGTGCGACTGAGTATTTTTAATAGCGTACTTTTTCCAGCACCATTTCGCCCTATGATACCCATCACTTCACCCTGCTTCACTTCGAAATTGATATCTTTTAGCGCCCAAACATAATCGCTCGTTCCACGCTGGGTTCGATCGTTGACTTCACCAATTTTTAAATATGGATCTTCCTTACCTCTTATTCGATGCCAGGCTCTATTGAAGTCATGTGCAAAAGAACCTGTCCCAACAGTACCTAGTCTATATTGCTTGGAAAGATGCTCTACTTGAATAACTGAACTCAAAATATTTTAAATTTATAATTAACTCTCCCCCTATACCGTATCCATAAAACTCCGCTCTACCTTACTAAAAATCACCATACCTATTAACAACGTCACCACAATAAATCCCCCACTATACAATAACCCCCATGAATCCACCGAACCGGTTCCAAAAAGGCCATAGCGAAATGTTTCCACGATGGGCGTTAATGGATTCCAGGCAATCCAGGAAACGAAGGATTTGGTTTTTAAAAATGATAACGGATAGGCTACCGGTGTAGCATACATGAGCAATTGCACAGCAAAACCAATCA
>CANIMM010000059.1 GCA_947468255.1 Chitinophagaceae bacterium
ACTTGTGCGCATAGGGCATACAGGGAAAAATTTTAAAATCGGCATATTTTTCAGGTTGGGCCCTCAGGTGATTGCAAATATTGCCAATTCTTGCATAGGTGGTGCACATAAGGGTATTAACGCCCTCGGCCATTGCTAGATCCAGGGTATTTATAATGGCTTCATCATTCTTGAAATGAATGAGTTGTTGTCTCGACTTTTCATCCGATAGGTGGTTTACCCCAAAAAACTGGTTGTCCCCAAAAAGAATTCTATCCATAGGTTACAGCTTAGATAACTGAATGATTTGAATGGCACGGTCTGTATGAGCTGCTTGCTCAAAGGTATTGATCGTATTGGGCACTTTTTGAAGGGCAGCCCGAATAAAATAATCCAGCTGCGCTGAATATTCTTCCCCCCTCAAATAAAAATCTACCGGGTCTTGCAAAGCACCTATCGATTTTATATTCCAACCTTTTGAATAACTTTCATTTTCAATTGGGTTTTTTAAAAAAACTTTCAGCTCCGTGGCATCACAAATTATTTTTCCATTTGAACCTGTAACGGTTAATCGGGTGGTCATTTTTCGGTAGGTTTCGTCACTCCAATTGACCGATAAAACACCCGTTACGCCGGTGGAAAGTTGCAGCAGCCCATAAACAGCATCTTCAACATTTTTTGAGTATATTTTTTTCAGGATACAGCCATGCGTTTTTGTAATCAAGCCAAGTGAGCCATTGATTAGATCAATAACATGGGATGCATAATCCATCAGGCATCCGCCACCTTCCGAAGCCTTGGATCTCCAAGTACTTTCATTTTCCTTCGTAATTACAGGCCCATAAGCCTCGCCGGTAAAATGTTGAATTTCCCCAATAACCCCTTTGCCAATAAGCCTTTTCATTTCTATGAAACTGCCTAAAAATTGGTTGTGGTACCCCACCTGGTTTACCACCTGAAATTGGGCTGCCAACTCAGTCAAATGGTCCGCCTCTGTTGGATGGGTGGTAAGTGGTTTTTCAGCAAAAACATGTATCTTTTTTTGCAACAAATAGGCGATGATTTCATAGTGGAACTTTGTGGGCACCGCTATGATAACGGCATCCGGCTGCACCGCTTCAATCATTTTTTTGTAATCAGAAAAGCATTCAAAGGGGGTGAATTTTTTTAAAAAATCAATTACAATTTTTGAGGTATCACAAACACCTGCAATGGAAACATCTTGATGCGCTCCTGCTATGGACAAATGCGAAAGGCCCATTTTACCCAACCCAATGATTGCCAGTTTTAATTTGCGCATGGTTATTTTCTTTATTTACATCTAAAAAAAGCTGGTGGTATTGAGCAGTTATTTTACTCCAGGTAAAGTTCTCCGCTGCAATGGCCTTCATTTCGTTGCCTATAGCCGTTAAATCGAACGTATCCAATTTATTAAGCAATTCAATTAGGCCAAAGGTATCCTTGAAATACAGTGCTTTATGCAAGGTAACAATTTCATTGTATCCAGAAGCAAATGCTGCAATGGGCAACCCTAAATACATGGCTTCCACCAAGGAGGGGTTGGTGCCTCCCGAAGAGTGACCATGCAAATAGAGCTTGCAGTTACTCCTAATTTTATTTAAAGTATGCTGCTCATAAATGGCATCCAATAAAAATAAATGGCTATTGTGCTGGTATTTTTCCCTAATCTTTCTGCCAAAGGATGACCCTTCCCAATTACCCACCATCACAAAAGGTATTTTTGTCTGTTCAAAACTAGACAGTAAAAGCGCTATCTGATTGTCTGGTTGAATTCGGCAAACACTGAAAGCATAGGGCTCCTTCAAAAAAGGAAACTGGTCAAAATCCGCTTGGGTGTAATTTACCTGAAAAACCTGATCGCCACCATAGGCAATGAGGGTACATTTTTTATGATAAGCAGCCTCCACATATTTTTCAATGGCTAAATTGTCAGCTATGATATGTGTAATATTTGAAACCAATAGGCGTTCTGAAAAATGGATGATCCGCTTTGCCAGCCATGACCATTTATTTCTTTTCCAGTCAAGCCCACCAAAATTTAAAATTATTTTTCGCCGCTGTTGTTGGGTTAAAAAAGGCAATACATATCCAGCCCCAAATCCTAAAAACAACACCACGTCATTTTTTTTAACAGCCTCATATAAGCAAAACATGTCGTACAGCATGCCTGAAAAGCCATGGGAACTGATGTGGACATACCGAAGGGAGGCGCTGAAAAAATGGGAGGAGCCAGTTGGCAAGTCCTTAGCGGAACAATAGATGGTCATATCCATCTGATCCGATAAATGCTTGGCTAAAAAGGTGGCCAAGGTTTCAAATCCACCATATTGGTTGGGTACTCCCTGGGTGCCAACAATTGCAATTTTCATATGGAGTTGGCGGTTTTCACTGAAAGTAGTTCAAAAAATTTGAAATCAATGTAATTTTGGGTTAACACTGACTTGGCATTGAAAGCGCATTTTACTGGCGAATACTGTCTGGAGTCATAATATGTAAACCCCAGCAGCAGGTCGAAGTGCTTTTATTTCCAAAACTGGTACAAGCCTTTTTCGAGTTCGTACCTGGGCCAAACAAACTGATTTCGCTTGGGTTGTATTTTTGCCCATTCCCACATGGTATTCAACCCTGTCGACAAGTCAGTGATATCTTTATAATCTAATAAGCGTTCTGATTTTTCATGTGTGGAATAGGCCACATGAACTTCGTGCCTTTTATCCAAAAAATTAATCGAGGAGCCGCCTACAATGTCCTGCAAAATGCCCGCTGCACTCAAGATGGAATATTCCTTTTTACTTCCCAAATTAATAATTTGTTTGGAAGCATGGGCTGCTTCAGCCGCATTCCAAAGGGGTAAAAGGCAGTCGTCGATATAGCTGAAAGAACGTTTTTGAGAGCCGTCGCCATAGATGGTAATGGGCTGGTCATTCAGTTTTTGATAGATCCAGATACCCAATACATTCCTGTAGCGATCCCAGATATTTTGATGCGCACCATATACATTGTGAGGCCGAATAATGCACCAGTCGAGACCATGTTGTTCGCCGGCAACTTGCAGGTCCATTTCACAGGCGTATTTGGCAATACCATAAGGGTCAACGGGTTTGGGTAAATCATTTTCGTTGAAAGGGGGATTGCCAACACCATAAACGGCCATACTTGAGGTGAACACAATTCTTTTAACACTATGGGTAATGCAGGCGTTGATCACATTGGCAGTAGCCACTACATTGTTGGTATAATTATATTTTCGTATAAATGGACTCAAACCTTCGGCTGCATAAGCCGAAAAATGAAACACGTATTCTATCTGATTGGAGGAGAAAATCCTATCTAAGTCATCCGTAGCCAAATCTGCCTTGTAAAAAATAACCCTTGAATCAATATGGTCCTCATATCCGCCGCTTAAATTGTCAATCCCAATTACCTGGTAATCGGGCCTGTTTTCCACCACCCATTTGGCCAGTCTTGACCCCAGTAGGCCTGCCACTCCTGTTATAACGATCGCTTTCATCTATACAATTTAGTTTGATGTACCTTTCATGCCATCTTGAATGCCACGGATTACAGATAATAATTTGCCCCAGCGACAACGGAATGCAAAATAAAACATTATACTTACATAATATAAAAATAAAATAAGTAAAGTGCTAGGCCACTGATACCATTTGGTCCATGTTTTTAGAAACCATATATGGTTTCTGCTATTGAGGTAGTGTACAATAGGATTCGCATACCCTTCCTTCCCCTTTACCTTGGCTTTATTGGAGCTGCCTGCTATATGGTAAATAACAGAAAGGGGATGGTATATTAATTGATAACCCTTCGATCGGATACGAAAAGAAAGGTCAACATCTTCATAGTAAATAAAAAAAGACGCTTTTAAAAGACCGATATCTTTTAAAATAGAAGTTCTGGTCATAAAAGCGCATCCGGTAATCCAGTCCACCTGCTGAAACTCGTTTTGCAAAACGCCCTCCCTTCTCATGTATCTTTTTGAGTAGGTCCAGCCTAGCCAACTTAAGAAGTAGGAACCTCCGTTCCATATTTTTTTTCTGTCGTGGTTAAAGTAAATTTTGGGTTGAATCGCCCCACAATCAGGGTGCAGCTCCATGTAGTTGGAAAGTTGCGACAGGAAATCCGGCTCCACAAACACATCGTTGTTCAGCATCATCGCATAGGGGATTTGCTGCTCAATGGCATAGCTGAATCCTCGATTGTTGCCAGCTGCAAACCCCTCATTGGTGGGAGAAGAGATTAAAATGATTTCAGGAAACTTGGTTTTTAACAAATTCCCGGATCCATCCGCCGATCCATTGTCCACCACAATAATTTCAAAATTGGGATAATCGCAAAGCTGAAGGGATTGAATACAATTAGAGCTATGCTCAAAACTGTTCCAGTTTAATAGTATGACGGCAATCTTAGGGTACATTCAATTTCTTTTTTTTGGTAAATGCCATGTAAATCAGCAGGCAGCTACCTTCAATGGCTATGGGATACCATCCCAACACATGCGGGTCAGAAAACTGAACCAACGTAAACGAAATTAGGAAAGTTGCTCCTAAAATAAGCATTGAAATGGTAAAAAGTGGCCGGTATCTATTTTCCAGTAGCAATGTCAAAACATTGTTTGCATTTAAAGCCAATAACAAGGGGGCGAGGCAAAACATTTGAACAAACAGTTCCGTGCCGGGATCTTCCTTTTTGGTAATCCATAATACAATGTATTTTGCGCCAAAGAAAATAAGGATGGCAGCAATCCCAAAGGCTGCCGTATAAATTTTTTGTAAGAATTTCCTAAACTGAAGCCAACTATCGGCGGATTGGTGAAACAGCCTGGCTGCCTGGGGATAAACGGCAGTGGAAAATGCGGATACCAGCTGCCTACAGGCACCTAATAATTTGTCTACCAGTGCGTAAGAGCCTAATGTGTTGGCAGATACATAGTTGGCAATGGCAAATAAAAATACGGACTGTTGCAAGGAAACGGCAGCGCCATTGAACATAATGTAAAAATTATCCTTAGCTAACGCAACAATGGATTCTTTTGATGGGAAAATTATCTTAAGGGTCTCTTTGTAATGAATATAGATACTAATTAGAATATAATATAACAACATCGGCATCCCAATTACCACATTGATCCATGCAGCAGGTTGATGTTGAATGGGGACTGCCATAATGAAGAGCAGAACCAACATTTTTACTATGATATTACCCCAACTGATCCATTGGATTTTTTCTTTGCCTATTAAAAAATAGAGGGGGTTAAAGACTTCGGCAAGGATGAGTGGAATTGCACCTGCCCAAATCCAGTTGAATTGATTAGCAGGTAAAAAAATCATCAATAAGATTGCCCCCAAAAAAAAAGCTGCAACCAGCATCCTAAAAATTAAAATCCTGTAAAAAAGTTTGGAGAGGTGAACTTTGTCCGTCAGGTGATTGGCCACTTCTTTGATTCCGGTTTGACTAGTGCCATAATTGGTAACACCTCCCACAAATGTTGCAAAACTAGCCACCAGCGCTACCTGTCCAAAAACTGCCATGCCGTATTTTCTAGTGACAATCGGTATCAGAATCAATTGCAATAGGATACCAGCTGCCTGAAAAACCCCCAGGTTGAAAAAGTTTTGTATTATAGGGGCAAACGACCAGCGTTTGAGGGATTTCATACGTACGCTTATAAATTAAATATGAAGGGCTAATCTTTCAATTTCCGCCAAGGTTACAATTTTCACATAGTATCAAATACTTATGCGCTAATATGGATCGGTGCGTAAAAATAGGTTATTGTATCCAAAATGTCTCCTACACAAGAGTAGTATTTCAACATAGATTTGGCAGCTTTTGATAACTCATTATCTTGGACTGTAATTTCTTACGAATTAAATATTTGCAGGAGCCCCCCAACTTTTTTTAATATAGTCGCTAAGGATTGATATTTTTGTCCTTATATAAAGATGATTACAATGCATTCCATCCTGCTTACCGGCGGCGCCGGCTTTATCGGTTCACATTTAACTCGGTTATTTGTCACAAAATATACGCAATATAAAATCGTAAACCTCGATAAGCTCACCTACGCGGGCAATCTTGAAAACCTGAAGGATATCGAAGCTGCCCCCAACTACCAATTTGTAAAAGGGGATATTACGGATCTACCACTTTTAAAGCAACTATTTGAAGATCACCAGTTTACAGCTGTATTGCATTGTGCCGCCGAAAGCCATGTAGATCGCTCCATCACCGACCCGCTGGCCTTTGTTACCACCAATGTAATGGGAACTGGTGCATTGTTGCAGACTGCCAAGGAATTTTGGAAAAATGACTTTACCAATAAAATATTTTACCATATCTCCACCGATGAAGTATATGGTTCCCTGGGAGCGGAAGGTTTTTTTACCGAACAAACCCCCTACGACCCGCGCAGTCCCTATTCCGCTTCCAAAGCTTCTTCCGATCATTTGGTGCGGGCATTTTACCATACCTACCATTTGCCGGTAAAAATTTCCAACTGCAGCAATAATTACGGGCCCTTCCATTTTCCAGAAAAATTAATTCCCCTTTGCATTCATAATATTATCAACCACAAGCCCCTGCCAATTTACGGGAAAGGCGAAAATATCAGGGATTGGTTATATGTAGAAGACCATGTACGCGCCATTGATACTATCTTTCACGAGGGTAAAATAGGGGAAACCTACAATATCGGCGGCCACAATGAATGGACCAATATTGATCTGGTAAAAGAACTTTGCAAGCAGATGGACCTTAAACTAGGACGTGCCCAGGGTGAGTCTGCTCAATTAATCACCTATGTAAAAGACCGTGCTGGTCATGATCTTCGCTATGCCATCGATGCCACTAAGCTGAAGAATGAATTGGGCTGGTTGCCCTCCCTACAGTTTGAAGAAGGCATCTCCAAAACCATCGATTGGTACCTTTCTAACACTGAATGGCTGAACCATGTTACCAGCGGGGATTATCAGCGTTATTATGATCGACAATATGCCGGTTAGGGTTTTTGGATTTTTAGAGTTTTTTATTTTGAGTTTAGAAGTTTAGTTTGGGGTTTTTGGATTGTTGGAGTTTTTAATTTTAGTTTAGATGTTTAGAGTTTAGGGGTTTAGTTTTTTATTTTGAGTTTAGAAGTTTAGTTTGGGGTTTTTGGATTGTTGGAGTTTTTAATTTTAGTTTAGATGTTTAGATTTTAGGGGTTTAGTTTTTTAATAAAAATACATTCATTTTTTATTACATTTGAAACCCATGAAAGAATACTCATTTGAAAAATTGGAATGTTGGCAGCACGCTCGCAGGTTGGCTGTTTGGACTTACCAGTCTACTGAAAATTTCCCTGAAAAGGAAAAATACGGTCTAGTGAGTCAAATGCGAAGAGCGGCCATTTCAGTAGCATCAAATATTGCAGAGGGAACATCTCGTAAAACAGCCAAAGATCAAGCACATTTCAGTACCATTGCATATGGAAGCAGTATTGAACTATTAAATCAACTCATCATTACCAATGATCTCGACTATATTTCAAACCAATTATATGATCAAGGAAGGGAATTAGTAGAAAGGCAAACCCTATTAATTTCAGGACTAAGAGCATCACAAAAGTAAAATAAAGTAAAGTAAAGTAAAATAAGAGGCCCCAAACTAAACACTAAACCTCTAAACACCTAAACCCAAAAAAAAAGAGGCAACAAGTTAAAGGCCCCCAACTAAACCCAAAGAAAAAAGAGCCATCAAAATAAGAGACTCCAAACTAAACACTAAACTCTAAACCTCTAAACACCTAAACCTCTAACTACCTAAACCCGAAATGAAAAGCGGCAACAAGTTAAAGGCCCCCAACTAAACCCAAAGAAAAAAGAGCCATCAAGTTAAACGCCCCAATCTAAACTCAAAATAAATACACCATTAAATTTGAAGAAAATGAAAGGAATCATCCTAGCAGGCGGATCCGGCACAAGGCTTTATCCCATCACAATGGGAATCAGTAAGCAGCTAATGCCAATTTATGATAAACCCATGATTTATTATCCACTCAGCACCTTGATGCTGGCTGGTATAAAGGAAATATTGATCATCACTACGCCCGACGACCAGGCACAATTTATACGGTTATTGGGTGATGGGTCTCAGTGGGGCTGTAGCATTTCGTATGCCAAACAGGAAATTCCCAATGGCCTAGCGCAGGCATTTGTAATTGGCGAACAATTTATTGGTACCGACAGTGTAGCATTGGTATTGGGTGACAATATATTTTATGGAAGTGGTTTTAGTAAATTGTTGCAGCAGTCTGCCAATCCGGATGGAGCGGTAATTTTTGCTTACGCTGTTAGCGATCCAGAGCGATATGGGGTGGTGAATTTTGACAGCAATCTTACTGCACTTAGCATTGAGGAAAAGCCTACCCATCCAAAAAGCAATTATGCGGTTCCAGGATTGTATTTTTATGACAATGAAGTAGTGAATATTGCAAAAAATATTCCTCCTAGTCCGAGGGGTGAATATGAAATAACAGATGTCAACAGGATCTATCTTCAGAATAAAAAATTAAAAGTGGGGGTACTAGATCGGGGTTTTGCCTGGTTGGATACGGGGACTTTCGAATCGCTCAATGATGCGAGCGAATATGTGAGGGTGATAGAAAAAAGACAGGGTTTAAAAATTGGGTGCCCCGAAGAAATAGCCTGGAGAATGGGCTTTATTTCAAAAGAACAGTTGCAGGTGCTAGCAGAAAACTTGCGAAAAAGCGGCTATGGAGAATATTTGATCAGGATTTCGCAGTAGATAGAAGCAAGGCGTTGATTGAAAAAAGACTTGTAGTATAAAGTTTTTCCGGGACCAGTTGAAAAGCTGGTCTTTTTTATTGGAAACTAAGAAAAAGCCCACCAATTAAAGAAAAAAAGGCTTCTGTGTTAACTTTTTTATTTTATTTGTAATAATTGTAAACAATTTTTAAAAAATCTTGTAATAGAAGCAATAATTTAATTGAATGGACTCATTTACAATAAAAGATCTCGAAAATATATCTGGAATCAAGGCGCATACCATTCGTATATGGGAGCAGCGATACCAATTTCTTAAGCCCAAGCGCACCGAGACCAATATCCGATTTTATAATAATGAGGAATTGAAAACCTTGCTAACAGTAGCTTTGCTTAATAAGTATGGTTTTAAAATTTCGTTACTTGATAAAATGAGTGCCGAAGAGCTGGATAAAAAAATTCAATCGCTTACCCAACTAGAAGCCCAGCAGGAGCGCATCGTAAACGAGTTGGTGGATTGTATGATTCAAGTTGATTTGGAAAGGCTGGAGGCGATATTGGAAGGATATATCCGATCAAAAGGGATTGAGCGAACGATTACCCAGATTATTTTTCCATTCATGGAAAAAATTGGTATTCTATGGATCACCAATCATATCAACCCTGCGCAGGAGCACTTGGTTAGTAATATTATTCGACAGAAATTGATTGTAGGAATTGATTCAGTAGCTAGCGAAGTTAAAATCAATAAGTCCGTTTTGCTTTTTTTGCCTGAAGGCGAATTCCATGAATTGGGAGTGCTCTTTGTAAGTTATTTATTAAAATGCAAAGGGGTGTCTACCATTTATTTGGGAGCCAATGTTCCACTTAGAGATGTAGAATACCTAGTGAATCTGAAAAAGCCTTCCTATATATATTCTCACTTATCATCGGTTGCACAAAGTTTTAATTTTGACAAATTTTTACTGTCCATCACTAAAAAGTTTGAGGGCACGCCGATTATTCTTTCCGGTTTATTAACCAATACCTACGAGAAAAAAATCCCTTCTCAGATTACTTTTAAAAAAACCTTGGCGGAGGTGATGGAATTTGTGGCTACACTCTAAGCAGTGTGATTACAAATGTACAATCATCCCTTCATTGCAAGTTGTAACAGCTTGTAATGTTAAAGTTTACGCCTAGCCCATTTTGGCTAGGCAATTTCTGCTGAATTGAAAAAGCGGAAAAATGAGCATTTTATGTCAAAAAACATCAAAATTTGCAGCTTTTTTAGGTAAAATGGGAGAAAATAGCTGATTTTGTCCTCTTTCTTCAGTCAACAACACTTGAGTTGTGTTTAATTTTATTGTACAAATAATTAAACAAATTTTTGATTAAGTTGATCATATTGT
This sequence comes from Chitinophagaceae bacterium, assembly GCA_947468255.1. Classification (GTDB taxonomy): domain Bacteria; phylum Bacteroidota; class Bacteroidia; order Chitinophagales; family Chitinophagaceae; genus Ferruginibacter. Next base: position 10,169 of record CANIMM010000059.1, read on the forward strand.
TTAATTTTACTCCATAGTTTATTAAACAAAATGATATGTCTACAGTAGAATTCAACGAATTGTTATTAAATAATACTGAGTTTTTAAAGCCTTTTGCAGTTACCTTAACTAGGGATAACGAAGTGGCAAAGGACTTGTTGCAAGAAACGATGTACAGGGCATTGGCCAATAAAGAAAAATACAATGTAGGTACCAACATCAAAGCATGGTTGTACACCATCATGCGCAATATTTTCATTAATAACTACCGACGAAAATCGAAACAAAGTACTATTTTTGACAGCAGCCCGAATGAGTTCTTGTTGAATTACAACCAAGTTACAACCAACAATGCAGCAGAAGGAGCTTTGAAAATGAAGGATATGCAGTTTGCCGTTCACCGACTTCCTGAAATATTTCGCAATCCTTTTTTGCTTTATTTTGAGGGATATAAATACCAAGAAATTGCAGATTTGCTTACCGAGCCTTTAGGAACCATTAAAAGCCGAATTCATTTTGCCCGAAAACTGCTTAAAGTGCAACTTAGCCGGTATTAAAAAAGGGGTATGTCGAATGATATTTCCCTTGCATCCAATGTTAAAAATAAGCGGGTGAAGTAATTATAATAATTTAGTAATGGTCACTAGCAATTTTATAACTTGAAAAAAATAGTCATTATAGGAAGTGGATTTGCAGGTCTCTCTGCGGCTGCATTTATGGCAAAGGCAGGCTGGGAGGTAACTGTATTGGAAAAAAACGCCACTCCAGGCGGAAGAGCCAGGCTATTGCAGGAAAATGGATTCACTTTTGATATGGGACCCAGTTGGTACTGGATGCCCGGCGTGTTTGAAAGGTTTTTTAATTGCTTTGGAAAAAAAGTGACCGACTATTATCAGCTACAGCGACTAGACCCCTCCTACCGAGTTTACTGGCCCGATGATAGCATGGACATACCAGCTGATTACAATGCATTGAAATTACTGTTTGAAAAAACAGAACCCGGTAGCGGAGCAATGCTCGATAAATTTATGCAGGAAGCTGCTTATAAATATGAGGTAGGGATCAATAAACTGGTTCACAAACCAGGCCAATCATTACTCGAATTTGCTGATTGGGAATTAGTAAAAGGAGTACTAAAATTGGATGTGTTTAATTCCATCAAACAACATGTGGGTAAGCATTTTAAACATCCAAAATTGAGGGAGCTATTGGAGTTTCCTGTGTTGTTTTTGGGTGCCTTGCCTCAGGATACGCCTGCCTTGTATAGCCTGATGAATTATGCTGATATCAAATTGGGTACCTGGTACCCGCAGGGCGGTATGTATCAAATTGTGGCGGCAATGACTAGTCTCGCTAAAGAGCTAGGAGTGAAATTTTATTTTAACCAAGCCGTCACCGAAATTAAAGTTGACAAAGGAATCGCCACCCAACTAATCACTCAGTCAACGGATGGCTTATCCACCATTCATCAATTTGATGCAGATGTAGTGATTGGAGGAGCCGATTATCATTTCATTGAAACCAATCTGTTATTGCCTAAATATCAGTCGTATACAGCGAAGTATTGGAACAAAAGGGTGATGGCCCCCAGTTCATTGCTGTACTATGTTGGATTGAATAAAAAATTAAGCAATGTATTGCATCATACTTTATTCTTTGATGTTAGTTTTGATATACATGGAAAAGAAATCTATACTGATCCAAAATGGCCTTCTGCTCCTTTGTTTTATGTATGTACGCCATCCGTAACAGATGCTACGGTGGCTCCTGAAGGAGGCGAAAATTTATTTTTTCTCATACCGGTGGCAAGTGGGTTGGAAGGTGATACAGAGACACTAAGAGATCAGTATTTTGATCAAATTCTAGCTCGATTTGAAAACAGAACCGGCCAATCGGTAAGGGATGCAATTGTTTACAAAAAGTCCTATTCCGTGAGTGATTTTAAAAGAGATTACCATTCTTTTAAAGGAAATGCATACGGACTTGCCAACACGTTGATGCAAACAGCTGTATTAAAACCCGGCCTGCGCAGCAAAAAAGTTAGCAACCTGTTTTATACTGGTCAATTGACAGTGCCTGGCCCTGGTGTTCCACCCAGTTTAATTAGTGGAGAAGTGGTTGCTAAGGAAATAGTAAAACATTTTGGGTAATCAGTAATTGAAGTAAATATGATTGGGGTTATAAAAATTTATTCCAGATTTTCCTGTGTTAAAAATTATAAATATGATTGATCTTTTTAATGAATTAAGTCAGCAATGTAGCAAGGCTACCACGGAAAGATATAGCACTTCCTTTAGTAGTGCTATCAAATTATTGCACCCTGATCTGCGCGCCCCTATTTTTAATATTTATGGCTTTGTGCGTTTTGCAGATGAGATTGTAGACACTTTTCATCAATTCAATAAAGCGGCATTATTAGCCGATTTTAAAAAGGATACATATGCTGCTATTGAAAGTGGTATCAGTCTCAACCCCATCTTGCAAAGTTTTCAGCTCACCGTAAATAAATACGGTATATCTAATGAGTTGATCGAAGCTTTTTTTGCTAGC
>CANIMM010000060.1 GCA_947468255.1 Chitinophagaceae bacterium
ATCAATAACAGCAATTCATCATCCACATGATTAATTTGTTCTCTTAGGGTAGCCAATGCCGTTATAAATTCTTGTTTATCTGTATTTTCGGAACGCCAGATCAATGCATCCAGCATTTCAGCCAGGCGTTCTGGTGTAATTTGCTGTTTGGCATCACTCCAGGCATTATCAGGATCAATATGACTTTCAATCATTACACCATCAAAATCAAGATCGATGCTTTTTTGAGACACCGATTGCAAGTTGGTTCTGTTACCGCAAATATGAGAAGGATCACAAATTAAAATCATTTCAGGAAACCTACGTTTCATTTCAATGGGCAAATGCCACATAGGAGCATTTCTATACTCGGTATTGCCATAATTCGAAAATCCACGGTGAATCATGCCTACTTGTTTAATACCCGCTTTCTGGATACGCTCTATTGCGCCCGTCCACAATTCAAGATCCGGATTAATAGGATTCTTGATTAATACTGGAATATCCACTCCGCGAAGAGAATCTGCCACTTCCTGCACACTAAAGGGATTAACCGTAGTTCTTGCGCCAATCCAAAGCATATCTACTTCAAAATGCAATGAATCTTCCACATGTTTTGCGGTGGCTACTTCAACGGTTGTAGGTAAGCCGGTGATTTTTTTTGCTTGGGCTAACCAAGACAATCCTTTCGCCCCAATACCTTCAAACAAACCCGGCTTGGTCCTTGGCTTCCAGATACCTGCACGTAAAATATCCACTTTACCTGTTTTAGCAAGGCGGGTGGCTGTTTCAATCACTTGTTCTTCTGTTTCGGCACTACAAGGACCGCTAATTATTAAGGGGCGCTTGTTCCATTTTTCTTGTATTAAGTCTTTCATTGTGTTGGTGTTTTGAGTTTGCATTGTAAAATTAGATTTTATGATACTACTTATGTTTGCTTGTTAATAAAATTTTTAACTGAACTACATTTTCAAAGCAACTTTTAACTAAATAGAAGTTGCCGCAATTTGAGTTGCCATTATTTTAAAATTCGTTTGATCTTGTTTGCATTTTCCATCAATTCGGTTAAGTAGGTTAAATTTTCTTTTTCAAGACTTGATTTAAATTTTCTTAACTGCGCAATATGTTCATTTAATACATCCAACACATTTTCCTTGTTTTGCATAAAAATGGGCGCCCACATAGATGGATTACTTTTTGCCAACCGGACGGTACTTTCAAACCCACCACCTGCCAATTCAAATATGGTATTTTCCTCTTTTTCTTTTTCCAACACCGTATTTGCCAAGGCAAAGGAAGTGATATGGGAAATATGGCTGATGTAAGCTGCATGTACATCATGGCTACGGGCATCCATATAAATGATATGCATTCCCAATGCCCTGTATATATTTTCCACTGTTTCAACTGCAGTAGCATTACTTTTTTCTCGTTCGCAAATCACGCAAGCCCTTCCTTCAAAAGCACCTCTCACTGCTGCTTCTGGGCCACTGTATTCTGTTCCCCACATTGGATGGGTGGCTACAAACCTTTCCCGCATAGGATGATCAGCCAAAGCCGAGCATAGTTGAAACTTGGTGGATCCTGCATCCACCACAATTTGCTTGTCGGTGATTAGATCCATTATTTTCGCCATCACCCCAATCGTTGCATCAACCGGAATAGCCACATAAATAAAATCGCTTTGAGCCACTGCTTCTTCTAAGGGCAACGCCTCATCAATAATGCCCAACGCTTTGGCTTTCATTAAACTTGCTTCAGTTCGACTAACCCCTATTACCTTTTTAGCAAATCCTTTTTCTTTCATCGCCAGGGCAAATGATCCGCTGATAAGCCCTACGCCGACGATAGTAATTACAGCCCCGTCCAAGCCTATCTTGGAAGCTGGTACGGATGAAATGAATGTTTCACCAATGGCCTTTGTTAATTTTATCGACTCTGAATCCTGCATCTATAAAAGCTTTTTCAATTTATTTTATTAAATGGATGATTTAATTCTTTGGATTGCCTCATCAATTTTTTCTTCTGTACTACACAAGCTTACCCGCACATAATGATTACCCGCAGTTCCAAAAATACCTCCCGGCGTAATAAAAACATTTGACTGGTTCAATACTTGATCGCTCAGTTCATACCCATCCTTGTATAACTTCGGGATTGAAGCCCAAACAAACATTCCAGCCTGTTGATCATCAAATTCGCAGTTCAATAATTGCAAGAGTTGGAAAACCTTTTCGCGCCTTTTTTTATATACTTTGTTGACTTCATCATGCCAATCCTGTCCCAATTCAAGCGCCTTGGCTGCTGCAAGCTGAACGGGTAAAAACATCCCACTGTCCATATTGCTTTTAAATCGTAACACCTCATTGATCCTTGCTTCATTGCCTACCAACATCCCAATGCGCCACCCAGCCATATTATGCGATTTACTCAATGAATTCAATTCAATCGACACCTCTTTTGCACCTGCTATACTGAGCAAACTCATTGGATGATCATTCAGTATAAAGCTATAAGGATTATCATGTACCAATAAAATAGCGTGTTTTTTTGCAAAGGCGATCAATTGCTCAAACATTTCCTTAGTAGGCAATTGGCCAGTAGGCATTTGTGGATAATTCACAAACATCAGCTTAGCCTTTTTTAAATCATTTTTTTCTAATGCTTCAAAATCAGGGAACCAATTATTTTCCTTTAACAGCGTGTATTCAACTACGTTACCTCCTGCAATTTTTGCTGCACTGCGATAGGTTGGATAGCCAGGGTTAGGAATCAACACCATATCGCCTTCATTAATATAGGTCATACAAATATGCATGATGCCTTCCTTGCTGCCTATTAAGGGAAGTATTTCAGTATCCGCATCTAATTGAACCCCGTACCATTTATCATACCATTTGGAAATGGCTTGCCTTAATATAGGGCTACCCTTATAATTTTGGTAAGCATGCTGGTTGGGTTTCAGAGACTGTTCGTGCAATGTTTCAATCACCGAGGGATGGGGTGGTAAATCGGGACTACCAATACCTAAATTGATCACTTGTTTTCCAGCCTTATTGAGCATATCAATTTCCCTCAATTTTTGAGAAAAATAATACTCTCCAATTCCTTCTAAACGATCCGCTGTTAAGGATTCAACCGTACCATCAGCAAGTGGAGTCTGCTTTGTATCCGATAAACTATTGCCTCCTTTTTCGATTTTCATTGATTCTTGTTTTTACTATCCAATTGATTATTAAACGGGCTTCTCTTCAAGTTTTGATCGGCTCGTTTGGTATCCTTAGTTGCCTTTTTTATACACTCCGTAAATTTTTAAACCTTCCGTTATTTTTCCAACCGCTTTAATCATGCTATCAAATTGAATTTTGCTATCAAATTCCAAATCGGCATGAAAAGAATATTTCCAATCACTGCCCGGAATGGGAAATGATTGCAACTTGCTTAAATTGATACCAGATTCAGCAATCACAGTCAATACTTTCGCCAGACTTCCCTTAGAATGATCCGTATGGAAATTGATAGAAGCCTTATCAGCATCCAATATATCAACTGGTTGATCTAGATTTTGTAATATTAAAAATCTGGTATAATTATTTTTAAGCGTATGGATATTAGGCGCAATCATATCCAATTGATAAATATCAGCAGCCAATTTACTTGCTATTGCAGCAATATGTTTGCTCCTGTGCTGGTGAATATGTTTGGCACTTAACGCTGTATCTTCGGTTTCAACCAATTTCCAGTTGAACTTATCCAAAAATCCAAAACATTGTTGGATAGCCATGGGGTGCGAATGAACCTCCCGAATATCTTCGAGTTGTACACCAGGATTTACGAGCAGGTTTTGTCGAATTTGCAGATAAACTTCTCCAACAATGGTAAGGCTGCTTTTTTGTAATAAATTATAATTGGGCAAAATACTCCCCGCAATTGAATTTTCTATTGCCATCACCCCACCATCACTTTCTTTAGGATTTTCTGCAATTTTAACGACTTCCCTAAAGGTGGCACAACAAATTACCGCTGCACGCTTACCAAAAAACTTCCTGGCAGCCTCCTGATGAAAACTTCCTTCAAAGCCCTGAATGGAAACTTTATGAATTTTTCCAGCACTGGAATCCCCTCTTTGAACAATTGGAGCTTTCACATTGGTTTTATTGCCTGAAAGGTTTTTCATTGTATTACAAACACTTTTTTATAAACTATATTTTAATTGAGTGATAAAAAAAAATCCCGACTATTTAGCCGGGATTCTTTTTTATGTTAATCTGTTATTGTCAGTTTCAGTTTTTAACAAAAGGCTCCCGTACCATTTCTAAAATAGTAGCTAAAATAAAATCGGGCGAAATTTGTTTGATTTGTCATAATAGAATTCAAAATTAGGGTATAAAATTATATTCGCCAACAATTTTTTAATAAACCAGCAATTAGTTTGAAAAAATATTAGATAAAAGCAGTTTTTAGGCACTTTTCAATATTCGAGAGGCTTTTCAAATAAAAAGCCCCTATAAATAGGGGCTTTTTATAAAATCGTAACTAAAACTAGACTACATCTAATTTCAAACTTTTTAATTACTTAGCTTTAACAGCAGTAGTGTCAGCTACTTTAGCAGTAGTGTCAGCAACAACAGCAGCAGCAGTATCAACTGGAGCAGCAACAACAGCAGCTGTATCACCTTCAACTTTTTTCTCTTCACCACCAGCACAAGATGCGAAAGAAGCAGCAACAACTGCGAATACTAATAATTTTTTCATTTTTTTTGGTTTAATTGGTTATATATATGATGTTTAATACAAAAATGACAAAAAGGTAACCCTTCTTTACAAAAAAATATTTTTTTTGCTTGTTTTGGGTTACTATTACAGACATTTACGTATTAATAACAGACTGGTGAATACATTAGAACAAGAACAAATATTACTGAAGGGGCTTGCCGGAAACGATAAAAATTCAATTGAATCAATTTATCGTGAAAATTATGGCACCATTCAAACTTTTGTTTTAAATAACAACGGATCTGTAGATGATGCGAGAGATATTTTCCAAGAGGCTATGATTGTACTTTTCGAAAAGGCAGGAATGGACTCTTTTACGTTGAATTGTCAGATTAAAACGTATCTCTATTCAATCTGCCGGCGCTTATGGTTAAAAAGGTTGCAACAACTCGGTAAATTTAGTACCCAGGTAGAAAACTTAGAAGATATCACTCCTGTGGAAACTGATGTGGAGGAACATGAAAAGAGAAATGATGATTTTATTTTAATGGAACAAGCCATGTCAAAAATAGGTGAGCCTTGTAAAAGTTTATTAGATGCCTATTATTTGCAAAAAAAGAATATGCAGGAACTAGCCATCGAATTTGGATATACCAATGCAGATAATGCCAAAACACAGAAATACAAGTGTCTGGTAAGACTAAAAAAAATATTTTTTGCCCAATATAAAAATGCTTAACAATGGATGATATTTTGTTACTAGAGGAGGTGGAAAGCTACTTAAGAGGAGAAATGACGCCCGAAGAGAAAAACTTATTTGAAAGACGCCGGAAAAATGATGCTGAGCTGGATCAATTAGTGGTTGAGCATACTTATTTTTTACAAGGCATGGAAACTTTTGGATCCATCAAGACCTTCAAACACAGTCTAACGGAAGTGGAAGCCCAATTAATATCAGAAGGACTAATTGGCTTAACCCCACTAAACGGCAAAGCAAAAATTATTTTTCTCTGGAAAAAACACAAACGCAATATCGCAGTTGCAGCATCCATCGCAGGCTTTATTTCCATCTTGGCCTCAGGTATATTAGTTACTTATACCAGGAAATTTGGCAATGAAAATTACCGCGTTTTGGTAGACCAACTCAATAAAACAAATCGGGAAGTAAATAAGTTAAAATCCAAGGATGCGATTGAAAATGCTGGCATTGAAAAGCCAGAAGTCGATTTCAGAGCTACCGGTTTTTTAATTGATGGAAAAGGATATTTGATCACCAATGCACACGTGATCAGCAGGATGAAAAATATCTATATTGAAAATAGGAAAGGTGATTTTTATAAAGCGGTTGCACTCTACTCTGACAAAGAAGTTGATCTAGCAATTTTAAAAATAACAGATACTACGTTTAAGGCAGTGGGCAATTTGCCTTTCAGTATTAAAAAAGGGAATTCAGAACTGGGTGAGCAATTTTTCACCCTTGGATTTCCAAGAAATGAAATCGTATACGGGGAAGGGTATTTAAGTGCTGAATCCGGAAGTGATGGAGATTCTTCGGCTTACCAATTAAATGTCTCTGCCAACCCAGGCAATAGTGGAGGACCAGTCATTAATGGTAAAGGTGAAATCATCGGAATTATCACTGCCAAAGATGCAAAAGCGGACGGCGTTGTATATGCAGCAAAATCAAGAAATATACTTACCCTGCTAGACAAACTAAAGAAAATGGATGATCAATACCAGGTCATTAAAACACCCAATAAGACAGATTTGAAAAAACTAGACCGGGTACACCAAGTTAAGAAGATGGAGGAATATGTTTTTATGGTTGTCGGAAACTAACCCCTCTTAAAAAGATAAAAAAAGCGTTCCGATTTTTCGGAACGCTTTTTTTTAAGCCCAAAGAGAAATTGGATATTCTCCATCGGCTACCAATTTTTCTACACTTGCTTTTACAATCGGTGCATCTTCTTTATAGGTTACGCCAAACCATTGGGCAGAGGTAGGTATCACCTGAATCGTACCACCTTGATTTTGAACAAAGTCATCTCCCAATAATGGTATAAAAAATTCTGCCTTGATATCCGAAAAGTGATCCCTAACAAAAGCATGGAATAAATTTTCTGTCGCAGCAAACATCGTAGGAGGAAAACACCAGAAATTCATAGATACACTAGAATCAAAGGGGACTTCTACTTGAACACCATTTTCTTCATACACAATTTTATCAGCCTCTTTGTATATTTTAGTACGTTCCTTGATGCTTACTAGTTTACTATTGGCATCTACCTTACACACTCCCCTACTAACCGTACCATGATCACTTAGGGTTTTGGCAAGTTCATATCCAATAATGGCATAGGTCTTTTCATTACACTGATTCTGTAAGAAAGCTGCCGCTTTTTCAAACGAGTCCTTACCATAAAAATCATCCGCATTAATTACAGCAAATGGCTCTTTAATCACCTCCTTGGCACATAACAGCGCATGGGCTGTTCCCCAAGGTTTCGTTCTTTCCGCAGGTATTTGAACATCGGGTAAAAATGCATCCTTTTCTTGATAAACATATTCGATTGCAATTTTCCCTTTTAATTTAGGCTCAAAAATTGCCTTAAAATCGTCTGCAAAATCTTTTCGAATGATAAACACTACTTTTCCAAAACCTGCGCGAATGGCATCATAAATGGAATAATCCATAATGGTTTCACCCGAAGGACCAAAGGATTGAATTTGTTTCATACTTCCATAACGGCTGGCCATTCCAGCAGCCAATATTAACAGCGTTGGTTGCATATTTTAATGTAAATTGTTGGTTATGTTGCAATTTTGCAAATGCAAAAATAATCTAATAGCCTAATATATCATAGAAATGCTTTTCCCCACTTCAAAAATTACTATTCAAAAACTTTCAGATGATTTGTTTGACCAAAAGAAGCTAACGGTCTCCGTTTTGAGGTTAGACCAGCTTCATGAAATTGTTTCTGGTAACAAGCTATTTAAACTATATTACCTTTTACCAATTGCACAGCAGCAATCCCAGGAAGGAATTATTACTTTCGGCGGCCCTTATTCCAATCATTTAGTAGCAACCGCATATGCATGTAAAGAAATTGGATTAAAAAGCATCGGTATCGTTAGAGGTGAGCAGCCGGCTGTACTTTCTCATACCCTTCAGGCCTGTTTAGCGCATGGAATGGAATTAAAATTTATTACTCGCCAACAATATGACAAAAAGGACCAACCTGAATTTCTAGAATCGATCAATTGGGCGTATCCAAAATTCCTTTCCATTCCAGAAGGAGGATACCACCCGCTGGGGGCTGAAGGAGCATCCTTAATAATGAATTGGATTCCCAATGACACCACCCATATTTGTTGTGCCGTTGGTACTGCTACTACGCTGGCGGGCATTTTAAAGGGACTAAAAAAAGAGCAGCAACTAATTGGCTTCCCTGTCATCAAAAACATGAGTGACATAGAACAAAGATTAGCATCCTTATTGCCTATCCCCTATAATACCCAGCAGTTGCAAATCATGGATGAATACCATTTTGGAGGGTATGCAAAAAAAACTCAGGAATTAATAGACGCTATGAATACACTGTATGAAAAGCACCAATTACCAACTGATTTTGTTTATACTGGCAAAATGATGTTTGGTGTAATAGACTGTATTTCAAAAGATTTTTTTCAAAAAGGAAGCAATATCCTGTGTATTCACACCGGCGGATTACAGGGCAATTTATCCTTACCGCCAGGCAGTTTGAAATTTTAACTACCTAATTTTTGTCATTACCTTTGAGGCAATAATTTTTTTAGCAAAATTTCGTTTATTGGTTATGCTTAAATCCATTTGTATACTTGTCCTATTTTGTACCATCCTTTCAGGCAATATTTTCGCCCAGGACACATTGCCCAAAATTTCTGTAATTAACATTAAAGGCAAGATAATCGTTAGCTGGAAAAACGCCTACGGTAAAACAATTAGCAATATCAATATTCAACGCTCTACCGATAGCATAAAAAAATTTGTAACCATTGGAACGGTTTTAAATCCAATGAATGATGAAAATGGATACGTTGATAATAAATTGCCTGCCGGAAAAATTTTCTATCGGGTATTTATTGCATTTGAAGGAGGTGATTATTTGTTTAGCCAATCCTATGTTCCTAAAATGGATACGGTTAAAATAATCAACAAAGAAATAATGGAATTTGAAAATGAACTAGTTAAAAAGCAGCGAGCTGAATATAAAAATGAAATAACACCAGATAAAAAAATTATACTTTCCGAAAAAAAAGAAGCAATAATACCGCCTCCCCCTCCAGTATATGTTCCAAGCAAATTTGTGTTTGTAGGAAAAGACAATAACGTAATCATTGCTTTACCGGATGCCGAAACAAAAAAAATGTCGATCAAGTTTTTTGACGAAAACAATACTCCACTTTTTGAATTATCCAAAATAAATGACCCCTATCTGATAATGGAAAAAGTAAATTTTCTTCACACTGGATGGTTCCATTTCAACTTATATGAAAATAATATCTTGATAGAAAAATCAAAGTTTTTAATTCAAAAAGAGGGGAAAGGTCTTTCTAATGGAAAAGACCAGCGCAGTAAATAATTGAAAGAAATTACTTATTGAATCAGGGTAACATTAAATACCTTTTCAAAATTTCGCTGCAATTTCTCCTTTACTTCAACCATATCAACAGCGCGATTTACTTCACTTGCAATCGAAGTGACTTTTTTATTTTCTATTCCGCAGGGAATGATGTTTTTAAAATAATTTAGGTCCGTATTTACATTAAGGGCAAATCCATGCATCGTAATCCATCTACTACAACGAACACCCATAGCGCAAATTTTCCTTTCTTTTCCAGCTATTCCTGCTTCTATCCAAACACCTGTTTCACCTTTGATTCTGCCTCCAATAATATCATATTCAGCTAATGTAAGTATAATCACTTCCTCGAGATCCCGTAAATACCTCCCAATATCAGTATAAAATTTTTCGAGATCAATAATAGGATACCCTACAATTTGATGTGGCCCATGAAAGGTAATATCTCCCCCCCGATTGGTTTTATAAAACTGAATTCCCTGCTGGTCCATTTCAGCTTCACTAATTAAAACATTTTCTATATGACCACTTTTACCCAATGTATAAACAGGGGGATGCTCGCAAAGTAAAAAATAATGAGTGGTAGATAATGGAATGGAAGATTCGGCCAATGGATCCGACTGGTCGGGTTCGATACCCAAATTTGACAATTCGCTATTCTGAATCAACGCTTTAGCAACAGCAGACTTAAGCCGAACATTTTCTCGAAGTAATGCTTCCTGGTAATCCCAGGCAGTTTTATAATCGATCAAACCCAAATCTTTATAGGTTACTAACTGCTTATCCAATGTAATTGATTTAATTTGCAAAGATAAATGAAAAGCGGACAGACTTTTAAGGTAAGAAACTTTGTTGATGGAGGCTTAGTTACTGGTATAAGCAATCAAAAATAGTAAAATCAACCCGCTGAATAGATAATAACACTGAACACCACGATATTAAACAACAAAAATGACCAACGAAATAATCCCCATCGAAGAAGAATTGCAGGATACAGAAGAACTCTATGAGCGATTAATTATTGAAATACCCAAGGGCCAGGAACCACTTCGCATCGATAAATTCTTAATGAGTCGAATTGAGGGTGCCACCCGAAACAAAATACAGCAGGGTATTGACAATGAGCTAGTGTTGGTAAATGATAAGCCAGTAAAAACGAATTACAAGGTAAGACCCTATGATAAAATTGTGGTTTTTAGCAACCGGAATCCTGAGTCAAATGAAATTGTACCAGAAAATATTCCACTCAACATCGCTTATGAAGATGAAGATGTTTTATTAATCAATAAACCAGCAGGGCTGGTAGTCCACCCGGGCAGTGGCAACCACAGTGGCACTTTGATCAATGGGGTAGCCTGGTACCTAAAGCAACAAAACCCTCATCTAGAAGAAAGCGGTTTGGCGCGCTTTGGAATGGTACACAGAATTGATAAAAATACCACCGGATTGTTGGTGCTAGCCAAAAACCCCAAATCCATGACTGACCTTGCCAAACAATTTTTCAACCATACCGTACATCGCAGGTATATCGCATTGGTTTGGGGCGACTTTGAAGAAAATGAAGGCACCATTACCGGACATGTAGGAAGGCACCAACGATTTCGGAAATTATTTACCACCTATCCGGAGGGAGAGCATGGTAAAGAAGCCATTACCCATTACAAAGTGCTTGAAAGATTTAATTATGTAACACTGGTGGAATGTCGACTGGAGACAGGACGTACCCACCAAATCCGTGTCCACATGCAATACATCGGTCATCCATTATTTAACGATGATTTTTATGGAGGAGATAAAATTGTTAAGGGAACCGTATTTACAAAGTACAAACAATTTGTAGACAATTGTTTTTCACTGTGTAAGCGCCAAGCCCTTCATGCTAAAGAGCTAGGCTTTATTCACCCTACTACCAAACAGCCCATCCTTTTTGAAAGTGACATGCCAGAAGATATGTTAGCAGCCATTGACAAATGGAGGAAATACAGTGCAGACAAAAATGATATTGGCTAATCAGGCTTTCGCAAAAAAAAATGTATTACCCTATGATTTCAAACTCATTTTCCCGTTTCAGACTAATCGCATTGATGGAAGGCTGCTCATTTTTATTATTTGCCCTTACAATGCCGATAAAATATATACTGCAATTTCCTACCCCAAACTATATCATTGGTATGTTGCACGGAATATTATTCATAGTATACCTGCTATTATTATTACAAGTTGCTACCCAACAAAAATGGAGTTTAAAAAAAATAGCCCTGGCATTTATTGCGGCATTAATACCTTTCGGAACAATTTATGCAAGTAAAAAATTATACCCAATTCAAAATAATTAAGTATTCGCCTTTTCCCTCAATTGTTGATTAGCAGTAGTAATCCTTTCAAAGTTGTTTTCATAGTCTTTATCCAAGGTATTCATCATCCTGTCCCAGAATGTAAAATACAATCCGTAGTTGCCTTTAAAAAACTGATGATGCATATTGTGATTCACAGAAGTATTCATCCAGCGACCCAGCCAATGCTTATTCAACCCCTTTGGATAAATCTCAAATCCCAAATGGCCATACACATTATATAAAGTCATAAAAATCAGAAACACAAAAATGTGTATTAAATGAATGGGGAAAGTAAAAACAAAAACATATATAATTCCTGATTCAATCAACGCTTCGGATGGATTAAATGCATAGGCGGCCCAGGGAGAAGGATTAACACTTTTGTGATGTACCAGATGAAAAAATTTAAATAGACGGGGATGATGCATCATTCGGTGGGTGAAATAGAAATAGGTATCATGTACAACTATCATTAAAGGAAAAACTAGTACAAAATACACCATGCCATATGCATTGATATCACTATATAGCTTACTGTGTGGCTTCACTAAGGGATGCCTCAAAACAAATGGTACCATTGAAAAAATAAGGAAGGTAATAAAGGAATAAGCAATCTCCCTTCGAAAATCCTTATTTGCAGGAAACCGCTGTTGTATTTTTTGAAATATGAGTTTATTTTTAAGAATGACATAAAAAACCAGAAAGGCACCTCCGGCAAATAAAACATACCTAGCAATACTTAGTGCTAAAATGTACAAAGCCTGGTTCCAAGGATCTAAGAGTAGTAGCATTGATAAAACAATTAATAGTTATACTTTATTATTTATAAGAAAAATAAATCTCCGTCGCCCCGTATCCATACGCTGCATGGTACTGGTTTACAAAAGATTTCACTTCCTTTTTTAACCTCAATATATCATGTATCTCATCCCTTAATTTCCCTACCCCTACGCCATGAATAACAGTAAATTCCAATTGTTGATGCGCAACTGCCAAATCAAAGAATTTCTCAAATGCTTTGATTTGAAT
>CANIMM010000061.1 GCA_947468255.1 Chitinophagaceae bacterium
AAAGTGTAATTGAGTTTGCCAACAAGGGTGGCAAAGTATTGGGTATTTGTAATGGATTTCAAATTTTATGCGAAAGCGGATTACTCCCTGGCGTATTGTTACGCAACAGTCACCAGCAGTTTGTTTGTAAAAATGTTTTTATAAAAGAAGCCGCCTCAGAAGGTGGACAGGGTTTAAAAATTCCAGTAGCACATGGCGAAGGACGTTATTTTGCTGATGACGCTACACTCGAACAGTTGGAATTACATCACCAGATCATTTATCGTTATTGCGATGAAAAGGGATCTGTTACAGCCGAAAGTAATCCAAACGGTGCCATCCATAATATTGCAGGTATTTGCAATGCTAACAGGAATGTATTTGGCATGATGCCACATCCTGAAAGGGCCAGCAGTGCTTCGTTAGGTAATGAAGATGGTAGAAAAGTTTTTGCACACCTGTTTCAGCTAAACTAATGTTAAATGAAAGGAATGTTTTTTCATTAACATTCGCTTAGGATACCGAAGTGTAACTTTGTTTTAAATCAATTATGAAGATGAAGCGGATAGTTTTTTCAATGGCTTTTTTTTTAATTTTCACTGCTGCCAATGCCCAGCAAAAAATCACCTGGACTTTTGCTGCTAAGAAGTTGGCAGACAACCAATACGAAATTCATATTAAGGCAACTCCTCCCATAGGATGGCATATTTATTCCCAACTAACACCAGCAGGCGGCCCGGTGCCTACTTCATTTAGTTTTAATGCCAATGCATTGACAGTAATAGTAGGAAAGGTTAGTGAAAAGGGAAAGTTGGTCAGTTACTTTGATAAAAATTTCAAAGTCGATGTGAAATATTTTGAAGGAGTTGTAGATTTTGTACAAAAGGTTACAGTGAAAGGGAAATTAAAAACCAATTTAAGTGGCGAAGTAGAATCGATGATCTGTAATGACAGAACTTGTATGCCACCCACCACAGAAAAATTCAATGTGCTGCTCAACTAACCTGACACTTTCAATTATGAGAAAATATAAGCTCCTTTTAATTATTGCCTCATTTTTTTTATCGTTTTCCATCACTGCACAGAATCAACCACCTGTGCAGTTTTATTTTGAAAAGATTCAAAATGGACCCGGTGAATTCGTTTTAAAAATAAAAGCAGTCGCTTCCAAGGGGGTACAGCTTTTTTCGATTCAGAAAGTTTCGGACGATTTGCCGGTCAATACCAATATTCAATTTGATTCAGCCAGCCTACAATACATTACCGACAGCATCATTGAAAAGGGAATAGCAATCACGGCCCCAAACCCCTCGCTCAATAATATTGTAATCAATCAGTATAAAGATTCAGTATCCTGGCTGCAAAAAATAAAATTATCTTCTGGCGATAGTATTCGAATAAAAGGTAGGATCAATTTTTATTATCAAAAAGGAGATCGTATTGAATCGGGCGAAGCGCCGATATCAATGCAGTTTCAGTATCAAAATATGCTCCCGGCCGAATTGGTGGCCAATAGCACTGGCAGTTTGCAGGCAAAGTCCATGTGGGCGTTATTGCTTGCCGGAATTTTTGCTGGACTGATTGGATTTTTAACACCCTGCGTGTATGCATTGGTTCCCATTACCATCAGTTTTTTTACAAAAAAAAGCAAGACGAAACTGCAGGGTAAAAAAAACGCACTATTTTATTCTATTTCGATTATTATAATTTATACGTTGGTAGGAGCACTAGTAGCAACGGTGCTTCCAAAAAACGCTTTGAATAATTTATCTACCAACTGGATTTTTAACATATTCCTTTTTGCGCTCTTTATTCTTTTTGGAGCATCTTTTTTGGGGGCATTCGAAATTAATCTGCCCGCCTCTTGGTCCAATAAAATCGATAGCAAGGCGGGTGTAGGAAGTTATTCGGGCATTTTCTTTATGGCCTTAACACTGGTGATTGTGTCCTTTAGTTGTACCGGAAATTTTGTGGCATCACTTCTAGGATTGTCTACCGCCGCTGGAAAATTTGCACCCATTGTGGGGATGTTTGGTTTTGGGTTTGGACTCGCACTGCCTTTTGCCATCTTTGCTTTTTTTCCGGCTATGCTTAGTTCCTTGGGTAAAAGTGGTGGTTGGCAAAATGCATTGAAAGTGGTATTAGGTTTTTTAGAACTTGCATTGGCACTCAAATTTTTGAGCAATGCCGATTTGGATAGGGGATGGCGAATATTGGATAGGGAAGTTTTTATTGTACTTTGGATAGTGATTTTCGTACTGCTTGGCCTATATTTATTGGGTAAAATAATCTTCAAAAATGATAGCGAAAGGCCTACCAATGATTTCGGATTAGCCTTTGTATCAGTACCCAGATTATTTTTAGCGATTGTATCTTTTTCATTTGCAGTATACTTAGTTCCAGGCTTATGGGGCGCGCCACTCAAAGCGGTATCTGCTTTTGTTCCGCCAATGGGTACACAAGATTTTAATGTAATCGGCAATCAGGAGCGAAATATTTTATCTGCAGTAGCCACTCAAGGTGATGGGGATAATAGGGCAAAGCCACCTCAAAAATATGTTGCAGATTTGAAGAAATATGAACCAGGCGCTGCTATCAATAACCAGCTGGTGATTTATTATGATTATGAGGAAGCGCTTGCCGCTTCTAAGGCGCTTCATAAACCATTGATGATTGATTTTACAGGAATTCAGTGTGTGAATTGCAGGGAGTTTGAGTCGAAAATTTGGATTGATCCACAAGTAGGAAAATTGATGAAAAATGATTTTGTAGTTGCCTCCCTATTCAGTGATTACAATACAGAATTGCCTGACGAAGCAAAAAAATTCTCCCCCTTACTCAATGCTACTATTGAAACGGTGGGAGACAAAAATGAAGACCTTCAACAACAGTTAATAAAGGCCTCCGGCCAGCCAAATTATGTGTTTGTAAATGGTGATGGAAAGCTCCTAATCGATGGCGGGTATGGATATGATGCTAGAAAAGGTCCCAAAGAATTCATTGCACATTTAGAAAAAGTGAAGGAGTTGTACAAAGCGGGTTCCCCAAAAGAATAATTTTTTTCGGTAAGCAGTGCGATTTGATTTAAAAAGCAATTTTTTTCTCCAATGTCATCTTTCTCATATTAATTAGTCCGTACCTCATTCTGCCTAAAGCTGTATTCGTACTGCATTTGGTAATGGAGGCGATTTCTTTAAAGCTCAAATCTGCATAATGACGTAATATGATCACTTCCCGCTGGTCCTCTGGAAGTAGATCAATCATTTTCCTTACCCTCTCGTGGCGTTGGGATTGTATGAGGCGTGTTTCGGCATTTGGTTCCGAAAAGTTCAATACTTCAAAAATATCTCGGTCATCACTAATGGTAATGGAGGGGGTTCGCTTAATTTTCCTGAAATGGTCCACACATAAATTGTGTGCAATCCTTAGTGCCCAAGGTAAAAATTTCCCCTCGTTTGAGTAGCCCTTAGCTTTTAAAGAGTCAATAACACGGATAAAAACATCTTGAAAAAGATCTTCCGCCAAATATTTGTCTTTTACTAGTAAGAAAATGGCAGTATAAATCCTGTCTTTGTAACGGTTAATTAGCGTGGATAGCGCCTCAGTATTACCTTTTAGATAAAGTTGCACCAATTCTTGCTCGGAAAGATGATTAAGGCTATTCATATACTTCTACATTTTGTTGGTGTAAAGCTTCTTTGTACCAGTAAAAAAATCAATGTAGAAGTTCAGAATGTATAGGCGAGGGTTTTAATTTAAATCAATTACGAATCGAAAAAATGGTTACTAGATAAATTTATTAACTTTTCATTTACCTGTTTGTTACAATAAAAGTAATCGTTATATTTAATTTAAATAATTGTGAGAATGATTTTAAGAAGAATTTCACATTTATAGCGGAAGGCAATTACAAGGCATTACTTTTGTAAATCTAAATAATGGCAGCAAAAAAAAATATTCCCAAAAAAAACGTACCCACTGTATTCAAACAGGAGGGAATTTTAATACAAGGGGCAAGAACGCATAATTTAAAAAATGTAACGGTTACCATACCGCGAAGCCAACTGGTAATAGTTACAGGTGTTTCCGGCTCCGGCAAATCTTCCCTTACGATTGATACTTTGTTTGCTGAAGGGCAGCGGAGGTATGCGGAAAGCTTAAGTAGCTATGCCCGCCAGTTTATGCAACGCATGAATAAGCCGGAAGTGGACTTTATCAAGGGTTTGTGTCCGGCAATTGCCATCGAACAGAAGGTGATAACACGCACCCCAAGAAGTACTGTGGGTAGTATGACGGAGTTGTATGATTACCTGCGTCTTTTATATGCAAAGGTGGGAACTACCATTTCACCAATTAGTGGCAGAGAAGTAAAGAAGGACGATGTGGCCGATGTAATTAAGGCAATTGAGGGTTTGACTACAGGGGATAAGGTGTTGATGCTGGTGCCATTTAAGCAGCATGCC
Source organism: Chitinophagaceae bacterium (assembly GCA_947468255.1). GTDB lineage: Bacteria > Bacteroidota > Bacteroidia > Chitinophagales > Chitinophagaceae > Ferruginibacter. The sequence continues at coordinate 4,443 of CANIMM010000061.1, forward strand.
AACAGAGCGGTAAAGGAGGAGTTGAATATTCTGCTTCAAAAGGGGTTTTCCAGAATTTACTTCCAGGAAGAGATTCTGCGCATAGAAACGTTGCTGGAATCTGACGATCTTTCAAATAAAATAATTCCTTCTTCATCAAGTGGTAGCGCATACCTTTTAATAGACCGCTTAATTGTAAAAGAATTTGATGAGGATGACATTCATCGTATCAGTGATTCTGCCGGTACCGCTTTTTATGAAGGCGAAGGGGAATTGATGTTGGAAATTAATGGCAATCGATTGATTCCATTCAGTAATAAGTTTGAGCTGGATGGAATCACTTTCGAAGAACCGGTGCCCAATCTTTTTTCATTCAACAATCCTTTTGGGGCATGTCCTACTTGTGAAGGCTTTAGCCAGGTTCTAGGGGTTGATGCCGACCTGGTTATTCCCAACAAACAGTTAAGTGTATACGAAGGGGCAGTTGCACCCTGGAAGGGTGAAAAGCTTGGCCAGTGGAAGGAGCAATTCATCCGTGCAGCAAAGCATTTTAATTTTCCAGTACATCAACCAATCATTGAGCTCACGGACGACCAGTTGCGGGTATTGTGGGAGGGAAATGAACATGCAAATGGAATCAATGATTTTTTCAAGGAAGTGGAGCAAAACCTATACAAGGTGCAGTACCGCGTTTTGTTGAGTCGTTACAGGGGTAGAACCCTTTGTCCGGATTGCAAAGGCTATCGGTTGCGAAAGGAAGCGTTGTATATAAAAATTGCAAATCAGCATATCGGCCAGTTATGTGCCATGCCGGTGAAGGATTTAAAAAACTGGTTTGATCAATTGCAATTGAGCGAATACCAGCAGCAGGTAGCCAAAAGAATTTCAATTGAAATACATCATCGTATTAAAACCTTGATGGATGTGGGATTGGGTTATCTTACTTTAAGCCGTCTGGCCAATTCTTTGAGTGGCGGCGAAAGCCAGCGCATTCAGCTTACCAGAAGCCTTGGAAGTAACTTGACTAATTCGTTGTATATTTTAGATGAACCTTCCATTGGGCTTCATAGCCGAGATACTGTAAAATTGATTGGTGTATTAAAAGAGTTAAGGGATTTGGGCAATACGGTAGTGGTAGTAGAGCATGATGAGATGATGATGCGAGAGGCGGATTATATTATCGATATGGGGCCCCTGGCGAGTCACTTAGGTGGCGAAGTGGTGGCTGCGGGAAATTATGAAGAGTTGATAGCAGACGAAAAAAGTTTGACAGGAAAATATTTAAAGGGAGAGTTGCAGATTGAAGCACCCAAAACACTGCGAAAATGGAATAAAAGTATTTCCGTAAAGGGTGCAAGGCAAAATAATCTTAAAAACATCAATGTTGAATTCCCTTTGAATGTTTTTTGCGTGGTGAGTGGAGTGAGTGGAAGTGGCAAAACCACTCTCGTGAAACAGATTCTATATCCAGCACTTCAAAAATTAAAAGGGGAGGGGGTAGAAAAAGCCGGCGTTCACAAATCTATTGGGGGTGACATAGAATCTATTACTCAAATTGAGATGATTGATCAAAATCCTATTGGCAAATCGTCCAGAAGTAACCCGGTAACCTACATCAAAGCATATGATGAGATTAGAGAGTTGTATAGTGAGCAGTCGCTCAGTAAAATAAGGGGTTTTTTACCCAAGCACTTTTCGTTTAATGTGGATGCCGGCAGGTGCGACGCGTGTAAGGGAGAGGGTGAGCAGGTGGTAGAAATGCAGTTTTTGGCAGATGTACATTTAACCTGTGAAATTTGTGGAGGAAAAAGATTTAAGGAAGAGGTGTTGGAAGTGGCGTATAAAGGGAAAAGCATTTATGATGTATTGGAAATGAGTGTCGATGAAGCTATTTTGTTTTTTTCAGAAGAGATGGATGTAGCAAAAAAAATACAGCCTTTAAGTGATGTAGGGTTGGGGTATATTAAATTGGGGCAATCAAGCAATACATTATCAGGTGGAGAAGCGCAAAGGGTGAAGCTGGCTTCATTTTTAGGAAAAGGAAAATCTCAAGGAAATATTCTATTTATTTTTGATGAACCTACTACAGGGCTTCATTTTCATGACATTAAAAAATTGCTAACTTCTTTTAATGCATTGATAGGGCAAGGGCATAGCATTTGGGTGATTGAGCACAATACGGATGTAATAAAAAGTGCAGATTGGGTGATTGATTTGGGCCCCGAAGCAGGTGATGCGGGGGGCAGCCTAGTATTTGCAGGAACACCAGCAGGTTTGATAAAATGCAAGGAAAGTCATACAGGAAAATTTTTACCAAAAATCTAAACCCCTAAACCCCTAAACCCCTAAACCTCTAAACCTCTAAACCTCTAAACTTCTAAACCTCTAAACTCCTAAACCCCTATACTCCTAAACCCCTAAACGCTACCGAAGTCGATCACTGTCTTTGATTAGTTTATCATCTTTACTGATTCCCCTTGCTGCAAAAAACAGGGATAGTAGAAGAACAAGATGGGCAGCAGCGGTAATGGCATATTCTCCTTGGGTGAAATTATGGATGGCCCTAAAATATAAAAACAGCAGTAGCAGATCTAATAATATACCGATAATGCACAAGCGCAATTGAATGACTCTTGTTTTATATAAAAAAATTGCAATCAAGGTTACCACCCCTAATGCGATGGTGGTAATCATCAACAAAATATTATCGGTGCCATTTAGCTGGTGGTATTGGTTATCAGGCAAAAAGGTGCCGCTGTAAAAAGATACCTTTAGTGTTAGAAAAGCGAGTACCGTTGCAACTAGTAGCCAAACCGATTGAATGCGTTGTATCATGTGAAGGAATGTTTTAGAACTCCGTTGTTTATTACTGGTGACTTTTCTTAGCTGGTTAAAGTTCAGGATATAAAATGAACTGTTTCATGAATTCATTTACCTCTCCACGTACTGAGCCAATTAAAGCGGCATCATCTGCATTCATCAATACTTTATCTACCGCATTTACCACAAACTGCATATCGGCTTCTTTCATTCCACGGGTAGTGATGGCTGCAGTTCCTACACGAATGCCGGAGGTTACAAATGCGCTTTTATCATCAAATGGAACCATGTTTTTATTAAGGGTAATATCTGCCTGCACAAGTGCCTGCTCAGCTTTTTTACCACTGATATTTTTATTACGCAAATCTATCAGCATTAAATGGTTATCGGTACCGTTGCTGATTAGTTGGTAACCCTTATCTACAAATGCCTTTGCCATGGCTTGTGCATTGGTTACTACCTGTTTGGCATAGACGGAAAATTCATCCGTAAGTATTTCGCCGAAGGCAATGGCTTTTGCTGCAATGATATGTTGCAATGGGCCTCCCTGTACACCAGGGAAAACAGCCATGTCCATAAGGTTGCTCATCATGCGAGTATTGCCTTTGATATCTTTTAATCCAAAAGGGTTTTCGAAATCATTTTTCATTAAGATGATACCACCTCTTGGCCCACGTAAGGTTTTGTGCGTGGTGGAAGTTACAAAATGGCAATGTTCAAAAGGGGAACTTAATAAACCTTTTGCGATTAAGCCAGCAGGGTGAGCCATATCACATTGAACAAAAGCGCCTACTTCGTCTGCTACTTTTCTAATACGCGCATAATCCCAATCACGGCTATATGCAGAGGCACCGCAAAAAATCAGTTTTGGTTTATGGAGCCTTACTTTTTCTTCGAGTGTAACATAATCAATCAATCCAGTTTCTTTAACTACGCCGTAGAAATGCGCTTCATAGGTTTTACCAGAATAATTTACTGGAGAGCCATGGGTAAGATGACCTCCCATGCTAAGATCAAGTCCTAGGATTTTATCCCCCGGTTGCAATACTGCTAAGGCTACCGCTGCATTTGCTTGGGCACCACTGTGTGGCTGCACATTGGCATATTCGCAATTAAAAATTTGTTTTAGGCGGTCAATGGCCAATTGTTCCGTTTGGTCTACAAACTCACATCCTGCATAATATCTTCTTCCAGGGTAGCCTTCGGCATATTTGTTGGTCATTACACTACCCGAAGCCTGTATTACCTGAAGAGAGGTAAAGTTTTCCGAGGCAATCAACTCAATTCCTTGGCGTTGACGGGCTAATTCTTTATTAATGATATCAAAAACCAATGTATCTCTTTGCATGTATCTTTTTTATGAATGCAAATATACAAACGTGTGGTTATTTAACGGAGTGAATATGGATAAATAGCTGTTTATTACTTACATCATTTCCACAAAATGAACTACTTTCACGTTGATTATTCAATAAGGGCTTCGAAACATAAAAAAAATTCGCAATTGGCGGACTAAGTTTTAAATATGAAGGCGATTATCCCCGTAGCAGGAGCAGGCACCAAACTCCGACCACATACCTACACACAGCCAAAGGCTTTGATACCTTTAGCTGGAAAAACGATATTAAGCATCATTATAGATCAGTTGCATGAAGCGGGTATTCAAGAATTCGTTTTTATTGTAGGATACCTGGGTGAAAAAATCCAGGATTATGTAAAAGCCAACTACCCAGATCTTACTTGCTATTTTGTATATCAGAATGAAAGATACGGAACGGGGCATGCCATTGATTTGGCCAAAGAGATTGTTGGAGATGACCAGGTACTGATAGTGTTGGGGGATACGATTGCCGAATACGATGTTAAGGCAGTGATAGAATCTGACTACTCTGTTTTGGCTGTAAAAAAGGTAGACGATCCTAGAAATTTCGGGGTTGCAGAGATAGATGAGGAGGAGTTTATTAGCCGTGTGGTGGAAAAGCCTGCCATTCCTAAAAGCAATATGGCATTGGTGGGGATTTATAAAATAATTGAGACGCAGTCTCTATTTGTTTGTTTAAAGGCCATTATTGAAAAAGCGGGTATTGGGACCAATGAGCTCAGTTTAACGGATGCAATTGAATGCATGATCCAGGGCGGTGCCAAATTCAAGTCGGTGAAAGTGCAAACCTGGTTTGATTGTGGAAAAAAAGAGACATTGCTGAAATCCAATGCTACCCTTCTTAAAAAATTTGGCGGAAAAGTAATAGGGATGGAAAATTTTGAGAACACTATTATTATACCCCCTGTAAGTATTGGGGAGGGTTGCGATATTAAAAACTCGGTCATTGGGCCAAATGTGTCCATTGGAGAAAATACCATTCTGAATTATACCATCGTAAGGGAATCTATTATTGGATCTTTTTCCAAACTCTATGATGTGGTATTGGACGATTCATTGATCGGAAGCGATACTGGTATTAAGGGTGAAACGAGGTCGCTGAATATTGGCGACAATACGGATATCGCTTTGGGTTAATCGATCACTGAAACCGAATCATCTACAATTTAGGAGTTCCTATCACCTTTTCTATCTGCTTTGCAATTCTTTCTCCATCCATAGCAGCGCTTATAATACCTCCTGCATAGCCAGCGCCTTCGCCACAGGGGTACAGATTGATTAATTGAGGGTGAGTTAAAGTATTGATATCTCTGGGGATCCGAATAGGGGAAGAGGTACGACTTTCTGTGGCAACTACAATGGCCTCATTGCTAAAATACCCTTTCATTTTTTTACCAAAAACCTTAAATCCTTTTGCAAGACAATCATATACAAAATCAGGGAGTACTTCACTCAATTGAACGGATGTTAGACCTGGCTGGTAGGAGCAGGTTGGTAAAGAGGTGGAAAGGCGTCTTTCAGAAAAATCAACCATACGCTGTGCAGGGGCTTTAAAATTACCACCTCCTGCAGTATAACATTGCTGCTCCACCATTTGTTGAAACCACATCAATTGAAGTGGGTTATCAGCTTGGTCTTGCGAAAGTTGCGTATTTTTTTTTCTTGCACTAGCAGCATCGGCTATTTCTACCTGTACTACCATTCCGCTATTGGCATAAGGATTGTTTCTTTTGGAGGGACTCCAGCCATTTACAACCAGTTCACCAGGCGATGTTGCCGCAGGCGCAATGATTCCGCCAGGGCACATGCAAAATGAAAATACGCCTCGTCCGTTTACCTGTTGTACCAAGCTATAAGCTGCCGGAGGTAAATATTCGCCCCTACTTGTACAATGGTATTGTAGCTGATCAATTAGCATTTGCGGGTGTTCTACCCTTACGCCCAGTGCAAAAGGCTTTGCTTCGATTGTTATTTTTTTTCGGTGGAGTAATTCAAAAATATCTCTTGCCGAGTGACCGGTGGCCAGTATTACAGCATCCCCTTTAAAAAAGTCGCCATCTGCAGTACCAATTCCCATAACCTTATCTGCATCTATTACTAGATCGGTAACTTTTTTCTCAAAAATAAATTGTGCCCCACTTGCAATTAATTGCTCCCTCATGGCAGTAATGATATTTGGTAATTTGTTGGTGCCAATATGCGGATGGGCTTCGTATAATATTTTTTCTTCGGCACCAAAATGCACAAAGAGATTTAATATCCTGTCAATATCTCCTCTTTTGTTACTTCGGGTGTACAACTTGCCATCGCTGTATGTTCCGGCACCACCTTCTCCAAAGCAATAATTACTATCGGGGTTTACGATTCCTTCTTTATTCAGGATTGCTAAATCTCTTCTTCTTGCACGTACATCTTTTCCACGTTCCAAAATAATGGGTTGAATGCCCAGCTCCAGCAGTTGAAGGGCAGCAAACAAACCTGCGGGACCGGCACCAATAATGATTACTTTTTTATTGGCATTGCCCACCTCTTTAAAATGGAAGGAATGAATGACCCTTTGTTGAAATGGCTCATCAATAAAAGCATTCACTGTACAATTTATCCAAATGGTTCTACCCCTAGCATCGATGGATTGTTTTTGAATATGAAAGCCAGTAATACTGCTCTCTTTTTTTCCTGTAGCCTTAGCAATAGCGGTGATTATATTGGCTGCATTAGCCAATTGGGGGGGTAGTAGTTGTAAAGAAACTTTTTGTTGCATATTTCAGCCAATCCCATAACAGGATTTTAAATACCAAAAAAAGGAAACCAATGCCGAATTTGTTAGATAAAAAGCTGCCTATTAAGGTGTGTACAATTAATTCATATCCGTAAAAACGCTGTTTTGGACTCTGGATAGCTTAAAATGGCAAATCGTCTATGGCTTCAGGCGAGGAGGCTGAAAAAGTATCCAGTGGTTCCATGTATTCTGTATCAATTACTGGTTGATCTGTTCCTGCATGTAAAACCTGCTCTATTCTCCAAGCGTCTAAATTGGTGATATAATTTACTTTACCATCTTTTTCCCATTTACTTCCTTTGATGTTGAAATACACTTTTATTTCATCACCAATATTCACCTTATCGATGATGGTGGTTTTATCTTGTACAGATTGAAACTTCACATAATTCGTAACAGTTCTGCCTCCAATATCATCTGTTTTTTCAACAGCAAATTCCCTTGTTTTGAAAGTTGCAGTACGCTGTACTACATCATATTTTGCCACCAACTTACCTGATAATTCGTAACTCATTTTGTAATTGTTTATTGAACAAAAGTAACCTTATTTACTTATAAAATTTCCTGCAGTTTTTCCATGGAGGATTTTTAAAAACGATGAAAATAAAGTAATTTCAAATCCATGCCCCCAACTAAACGCTAAACCTCTAAACACCTAAACCCGAAATGAAAAGCAACAATAAGTTAAAGGCTTTGAACTTTGGTGATGGGGATAACTAACGATAATAATTTAAAAAACCCGTCGTTGATTAAGGGGATGGTAAATTGATAGCTGCTATTTTTTGTAATATGATCGGAATTGGGGGATTATTTTGAAATGCTATTTTTTAATTATATGACGAGGTTTGGGATCAATTTAAAATGAAGAAATGAATGTGGGTCTATGTTACAAGGTTCGGGAAAAAGTCGGAACCAGCTAGAATTTTTTAATGAATTTTTAAAAAGAAAAGTCCACCCGAAATAGTTTTAAAAAAAGGAAGAAAAAAATTTTTTTATTAACAATTTATTTTGATATTCGCTTGACTTTCAAAAACTAGATGGATTGGTGAAAAATGATATTTGAATCATCATTTACAGAATAATATTAACTCAGTATAAATTGTTTAAGGAATAATGGATAAAGTTTTTGATAAAGTTTGGTCTAATTGTTTAGAAATAATCAAGGACATTG
>CANIMM010000062.1 GCA_947468255.1 Chitinophagaceae bacterium
CAAATAGACATCTAATTGGTAATAAATTTTAGTAAACAATAATTTATAATTAAGTTACACAATTATAGTACTAGATATATCATTTTTATGAAAACGATCGATGATGTTCACCAACTGTTTGCCAATTTTTTTAAAAATGAAACGTTGGCCCCTTTTGCGTACCTGCTTTCCAAAAAATTGCAGGAGGGCCATATTTGCATCCACAAAAATGACCCAGCACTCAATAGCAATGAAATACCCTACCCACCCCCTTTTAATGCAGCCAATTTAAACACAATCCATCAATTGGTTGGTAGCAGCAAGGATATTCGCCCATTTATATTACACAAGGATCAACTCTACCTACACCGCTACTTTAATTATGAGAGCAGAATTTTACACAAAATAGGCGCATTGCTAAAAAGTGAAATTGCCCAACAAGTAGACCGAAAAAATGAGCTAATAAAAATTGCGGTGCTGATTAAGTCATTACAGGCCAACTACCCTATCAATGCTTTTTTAGACGGCGATTCAATAGATTGGCAACTTTCAGCGGCCTTACTGGGCGTACTTCACAACTTCACCATTATTACAGGGGGACCAGGGACAGGCAAAACCACCACCGTAGCCAAAATTTTATCCCTACTACTTACCATCAACCCATTGTGCAAAATAGCATTGGCCGCACCCACCGGAAAGGCCGCTATGCGACTGGCAGAAACCCTAAAGCAAACAAGCTTACCCGTTAGTCAACAAATTAAAGACAGATTCAGTCAATTGAAGCCGAATACCATTCATCGGCTACTCAATCCCATTGCAGACTCCATCTATTTTAAACATGACCAGTCCAACCCGCTGGTCTATGATGTTGTAATTGTAGACGAAGCTTCCATGATCGATGTTGCCCTCTTTGCTAAACTGATCGATGCCATCGGTCCAGATACAAGGCTTATACTACTAGGTGATAAAAATCAACTGGCCTCGGTGGAGGCGGGCAGTATGTTTGGCGACTTATGCAAAACACAGGAGTCGCCCAATCGGCTCAACCAGGAATCAGCTGATTTTATCAATCAATTCATAACGGATCAGGAAAGGAAAATATCCAATACTTTTATAAATACCCGTAAACATCCCCTTTCTGAACATATCATTGAATTACAAAAAAGCCACCGATTTAGCAGTACAGGTGGTATTGGTAAATTCAGCAATGCGATTATCACGAATAATGAAGCCGTTTTGAAGGAGTTTATTTTATCAAATAAAGAACCTGCTGTTATCATTGATACCAATAGGGATCATATTTTATTTGAATCCTTTGTTGCTGGTTACCGTGAGTACCTGCTTGAACCTGATATTAGCTTGGCCCTTCAAAAGCTGAACCATATTCGGGTACTCTGTGCAGTAAGAGAAGGACCACAAGGAATTTATGCTACCAACCGATTAATTGAAAGTTTTTTAACCAAACAAAACCTGATAGACACCAAGGATGAGTTTTATGAAAATAGGCCCATCATTGTTACAAGAAATTATACTGATCTTGCCCTCTATAATGGAGATATCGGTATTATCAGAAAAGATAGCAATGGCAATATGCGTGCTTGGTTTGAAGATAGCGATAAAAACCTGCGGAGCGTAATGCCAGGCTATATTACCGGAGCAGAAACGGTATTTGCCATGACCATTCATAAAAGTCAGGGTTCGGAGTATAAGCAGGTATTGGTCATATTACCTCCCAACTCAGGAAGTCAATTATTAACCCGCGAATTACTGTACACTGCAGTAACGAGAGCGAAGGAAAAAGTGATCGTTCAGTCAACAGAAAATATCCTTTTGGAAACAGCAAAAGGTTCTGTGACCAGAGCATCCGGAATCATTCACCGATTTGAAGAAATTCAATAGATAATGTTGTAAAGAATATGCCCATTCAACTATTTGTATCAAATTCGCTTTCCCAACTGTCCAAGCAGCTTTCCAAAGATCTGCCCCTAAGCAAATCGGGCGTTTTTGGACAACAGCAGATTGTTACCCAAACGGAAGGGATGAACAACTGGCTTACCATTCAAATTGCCAGCCAATTGGGTATCGCCGCCAATAACACCTTTAACAAACCCAATGATATGATTGCTCAAATCTATTATTGGCTAGGTGGAAAAAACAAACCCTTATTGAGCGCCGATTTTATAAAATGGACCGTTTTCGAACTCTTAAGTCAAGCTAATTTTATTCAAAAATTTCCATTAATTGCAAGTTATTATTCTGACAATGACTTAAAAAAAATATCTCTCTCCACCAAAATTGCCGACCTATTTGACCAGTACCAAATGTACCGACCCGAAATAATTGCAGCTTGGAATCAATCGGCTATTTCCGCTATTACAGATAACTGGCAACAACATCTTTGGATAACCATACAAAATCAGGTGAAAGGCAAAATGCTGGATAAAACAGGGATGATTGAATACATTGTTAACGCCTTGAAAAAAAATGAAAATCAACAGATTTTAATCAACAAAGTTCCACAACTTCAGTTTTTCGGGATTGCAGTAATTACCCCTTATTATTTGCAACTATTCAACGAACTCTCCAAATATATTTCTATCCGTTTTTATTTACTCAATCCTGCACCCACCTCTTTCTGGTTAGAAGATAAATCAGAAAAGCAAATAGCAAGAATCAATCAATCTTCCAAAACTAAACCAAACTCAACCCAATATTCTACAGTCGGCAATAGCCTGCTAACTAGTTGGGGCAACATAGTAAAAGAAAGTTTCTCGCTACTATTTCAGGATGATAACTACATCAATCTTTATAATGACGAGCTTTCAAAGGAGCCTTCAACCCCTACTACACTTTTAAAAAAAATACAGCACGATATTTTTTATAATGCTCCCGAAGAATACAGGAATTCAATTGAACTCTCTGACATCAATGATATCTCAATCAATATCAATAACTGTTTTACCCCGGTAAGAGAAGTGGAAGTACTTTATAATTACCTCTCCCATTTGGTAAATCAACAAAATGAAAAAATTTCCCCTAGAGATATCGTGGTAATGGTGAGTAATATCGACAACTATGCACCCTACATCAGGGCCATTTTTGATAACGCTCCATACGAATTCCCTTACACGATAGCAGATGAAAGTGTTGTTTCCGGTAACAACCTTTTTAATGCAATCGGACTGATGCTTTCCCTTCAGGCGGATAGCTTTAAGGCAGAGGAGATACTAGAATTACTAGAATCGAAATATATACGAGCCCGATTTGGAATTACTGATATTCCAAACATTCGAAAAGCGGTTAACAATGCCAATATTCGATTTGGTATTGCTGGTGAATCCGAAAATGAAACAAGGCTGGTAAGCTGGGAATATGGATTACAAAGGATGATGAGTGGGCTGTGCATCAGCGGGGAACCCATTATAGAATGGGGCAACGACCAACTGATTCCACTAGATCATACAGAAGGCGCCCAATCATTGGAAATAATCCGCTTCTGGCATTTTATACAAATGATCCAGTACACTGTAGCGCAAAGAAACGATCCTAGATCTATTGCTAACTGGGGAGCCTACTTGCAAGAATTAGTAGAAAATATGATTTTTCAGTCGGGAGAAAAAGAAGAAGAAGATTATCATCTTTTTATTATTTACCTCGAAAAATTAACACTCATTGAAACAGTGAGTGAAACTGTTATTAGCTTTGAAGTATTTAGGAATAGCTTCTTGGAAATATTACAGACCGCAACAAAAAAGAAGGCCTTTGCAAGTGCAGGCATTACCTTTTGCTCACTCATCCCCATGCGAAGTATACCATTTAAAGTGGTAGCTATGTTGGGAATGGACTTTGATAAATTTCCCAGAAAAGAAACCAAGCTTAGTTTTAATCTACTCGAACAACAGAAGCAAATTGGTGATAGAAATGTGAAGGAAAATGACAAACACCTTTTTTTGGAAACCATCCTTTCGGCAGAAAAATATTTTTACATCAGCTATATCGGCAACAGTGCAAAAGATGCTGGTAAAATTCCTCCCTCCTCCATGGTGGATGAACTGGTAGCGTATATCATCCGTGGGGTAAAAACTAACAATGAGAAATTGCGAGACAAAATAATTCACTCCCATCCGCTACATGGTTTCAGTCAACAATATTTCAATGGAAGCGGATTGTATAGCTACTTAAGCGATGATAAATACAAAAACAACATCTCTTTTTTTAGTTCTCAAAAAACGCCCACCTTGTTTTCCTTTGATGAAATATCGGTTACGGACCTTCAGCGTTTTTTCAAAGACCCTATCAAGTGGTATTTTAATAAGGCTTTGTCCATTTACTTTCGCGAAGAGCCTGTATTGTTAGCAGATACCGAAGTATTTACTTTAGAAGGATTAGAAAGTCTGCAATTCAAAAACGAGCTGCTCCATTTGGAGGAAACGGAATACGAGGCATTCTTTCAACGTAAAAGCAAACTAGGGGAACTTCCACTCAAAAACACCGGCCGGCAAACATTTCACCATTTCATTGAAGCAGTTAGACCAATGAAAAACAGACTTTCTGAAATTATAGCAGGAACTTCGGCAACGCCTTATTTAATTGATATCAACATTGACGGCAGCAACATTAAAGGTAAAATCAATAACCTGTATGGCACCAAAATGGTAGCTTTTTCAGATTCGAAAACACCTGCCAAAAATGTAGCAGATAATTTTTTATCCTACCTTATTGTTACAGCACAAGGATTGGAAGCCGATTTTTATTTTATCCCATTCAAAAACCATCAAAATTTCAATATCCCCGCTGGAACCATTTCAACCCAGCAGGCAATAGAAATGCTTACCCTTTTCATCTCCTACTTTAAAAGCGGTTTTCAGCAGCCCTTTCTTTTTTGGCCATCTTTTAAGATAAACCCTTTTGAACTTTTTGAGGCAGATGCAGCCACTTTTGTAGATTCAATTGAAAAAATGCGAAAGGATAAATTTGATTTTACATTCAAAAATGAATACATGATTAAAGCGTACGAAAATGCTTTTTTTAGTGAACCAAATTTTGAAACTATGAAAGCCAATACGATTGGCATTTTTGAAACCATTGAAAAACTGATGCCCGGAATCATAAATAAATAATCTATGCCAAATACAGCCTTTTATGCAGAAACTGTTTCACTACAGCAAAGCAATTTAATAGAAGCCAGTGCGGGCACTGGAAAGACCTATTCTATTGCCCTACTATCCCTGCGGCTATTACTGGAAAAAAATATACCTATCCAGGAAATATTAATGGTAACATTTACAAAAGCAGCAGTAGCAGAATTAGAAACACGTGTTAGGGAGTTTATCAGAATGGCGCACGCAGCTAGTGTAGGAAAAACAATCAGCGACCCTACGATTGCCGGCATTGTTAGCAATTCAATTATAGCGATAGGCGAAAAACAAACAGAGCGACTACTTCACCAAGCCATCCTGTTTCTAGATGAAACAGGCATTCTTACCATCCATAGTTTTTGTCAACGAACCCTTTCTGAATATGCTTTTGAAACAAACCAAATTTTTGGTGCTGAAGCAATGAGCCCAGGTGACTTGGATGACTTATCCAATGATGAAGTCAATGTTTTTTGGAGAAAACATATTGTAGTTTTGGAAACACAATTACTGGATTATGTAATGCCAGTATTCCTTTCACGTGATTTATTATTTACATTTATCAAGGAAGCGATGTCTGGTAAAAAGCTGATTGCACTTTCGCCCTATCAGCCCGATCTACTATCTACCCAACAACAAAATCAACTGATCGGTCGGTTAAATGAACAAAAGGGAATTATCAATACAGCAAAAGATCTAGCACTTGACTTCATCAATAAAAACAAAGTTCAATTATATAAAGAGACTGAAAGTAATAAGCGAGCAAAACAAAATTTGTTACCCCTCTTTGAGTATCCTGAACTATTACTCAATGCTATCTGGGAAAATCTATCAAAAGAATATGTAAAGAAAGTTTTTGCTGATTTGCTACCGATACTAGCGGCAGCCGAAACTGCTGAAAACCTTATCAATAAAATATGCTACGAATTCACGAATCAACTTTACCAAATGGCAATCGATATTATTTGCGCACAGGTAGACCGTAGAAAAGTAAGTAATAGCATGCTCGCTTTTGATGACATGATCCGTAAGCTCCATCAATCAGTAGTAATCAATAAAAACCAAACCCTTACCAATGCCTTAAGGCTCAAATACAAGGCGGTTTTTATTGATGAATTTCAGGATACCGACAAATTGCAATATGAAATATTCAATGCACTGTTTGGGATAGATAGCATTCTTTTTTATATCGGCGACCCAAAGCAATCAATCTATGCTTGGCGACAGGCTGATATCAATACCTATTTTAAAGCCGGTAATGCCGTAACAAACAAATATGGCATGAATACCAATTATAGATCCTGCAATGGCATCATCAAAGCTCAAAATGACTTCTTCAAGCCTACCATTGATTTTGACACTTTTTACTTTGGAGCTGCTCCCGATGCAATTCACTATTATGATGTTGCAGCACCTACAAAAAACGAAAAAGGGAACCTATTGTTTAAAGGCAATCAAGTAAATCCAATTACCATTTACAATAACCAAAATAATGATGAAATTATTGAATCGGTTATGGCTACTGTAATCCAATTATTGAGTGATCCTGCTTATACAATTGTGGAAAATAATATTTCAAAACCTATCAGACCATCTGACATTGGTATTCTTGTAAGAACCAACAATAAGGGAAAGGAAATCAAAGAAAAACTGTCGCTCTATAAAATACCTGCAGTCACCATTGATGATACCAAACTATCTGAAACCAAAGAATCAGCAGAACTGCTCTATGTTTTGCAGGCCGTAGTGGAAATCAATGCATCCAATATCAACAAGGCGCTTTTATCAAGTTTGACTGGCTTTACAATTGAAAATATTACCCAGCTAAATGAAGAACTGGTATTACAACAATTTAAAACTTACCAGCAATCCTGGACCAAAGAGGGTGTGTATGTAATGCTCATGAAATTTATAACCGACTACCGGGTAAAGACCCATTTATTGGAAAGCAACATAGCCGGTGGAGAACGAATTCTTTCCAATACCCTTCAGTTGGTAGAACTATTACATAAAATACAAACCAATAAACAATACTCCCCCACCGAGCTTATCAACTGGTTGCAAAAAGTGAGAGAAGGTCATACAGCCGAAGGGGACGAGTTTGAACAACGCATTGAAAGTGATGAAGATGCTGTCAAAATTGTAACCATCCATAAAAGCAAGGGGCTGGAATATAATATTGTAATTGCCCCCTACCTCGACATTAAAACTGACATAAAAGATTTCACCAGTTACAGGGATCCAATAACGGGCGACTATCTTTTTGCCAATAACGAAATTTTAACGCCGGATCAAATTGACATTATCCTTACTCAACAAGAGCAGGAAAATAGGCGGCTAATCTATGTGGCAATCACAAGGGCCAAATACAAATGTTACCTTTGCAATAGTCTTGCTGGCTACTACAAAAAATCCTCTTTCAAGCCTTTCGTCGAAGCCATCAGCAAATCCGCTTCAAAAGAAATTGCATTTGAAGAAGCCCCAGCGATACCTTATCGTTTCAAGTATAATGCTGGCATTCCATATTACCCGATTGTCTATAAAAAGGCTAGTAATTTTTCATTGGAGCAACTTCACTGGCACAAGATGAGCTATACTTTTTTAAACCCCGAACACATTTCCCAACAAAAACCAACAGCAGGAAATCCGAAAGATGCTTATAGCGAATTTATATTTTCCACTTTAAAAAAAGGAGCCTACACCGGAAATTTATTACATTACATTTTTGAGTTCATTCATTTTTCAGAGAGTACACATTGGCCAAAAGTTATCAACAATGCCCTGAAACGACTATCACCCGGTAACCAGGACGCATATGCGACCAATTTACTGGAGCTGTTGCAGCAGGTTACCCAAACTGACTTGCATTGCAACGGGCAGTCATTTTCATTATCTCAGTTCAATCATGAACACCGCATCAACGAGTTTGAATTTGACTTTATGGTACAACCTTTTCAGGTACCCCAGATCAACCAGCTTTCCACCATAAAAGTCCCCTTTCACTTAAAACCATTTCAACAATCTTCAGGGCAATTAGAAGGTATTATGAATGGGAAAATGGACCTCTTTTTTGAACATGGAGGCAAATATTATATCCTCGACTGGAAATCAAATTATCTGGGTGATAGTCTTTCAGACTATACAACTGATAAAATTTGGGATGCGATGGCTGAAAACAATTATCATTTACAATACCATATTTATACAGTGGCCATCTGCAAATATCTTTCGCTCCATGTACCAGGCTTTTCTTACGAAACCCATTTTGGAGGGGTTATCTATTTATTTGTAAGGGGTATCAGAAAGGGTGAAAATACTGGCATCTTTTTTCACCAACCAGAAAAGAATACGATTGATCAACTTACTCATTATTTATCCTATTCAGCAGTTGCGGATCCTCTTGAAAAACAACTATAACTTATTTAAAAATCAAGATAAAAAACAATTGAGATCAGTTTGCACCCCCTTAATTTGTTACACAAATGACGTATTTTTGAAAAAGAAAACATTGCTATTAAAAATAAATTCGAAATGACAGAAAATAGTTTACTTACCGAAGGAGATGTGAATTTTGCCCCATCCAGGAAAAACTGGTACTCCATTATCGATGCCGCTACCACCCAATTGCTGGATGAAGATGCTGAGCTTTTTTTACACCAGTCGCTCTCCACTCCCTGCCTAGATGTGTTGGTATCTTGTGAAGGGATTTATTTAACGGATGTAAGTGGTAGAAAATACATGGATTTTCATGGCAACAATGTTCACCAAATAGGTTACCGCAACCAATATGTAATGAACAAGGTAAAAGAGCAGATGGATATTCTTCCTTTTTCACCACGCAGGTATACCAATACAGCCGCCATTGAATTTGCAGAAAAATTAACAGGGCTGTTGCCAGCCGATTTAAAAAGGGTATTATTTGCACCTGGTGGAACCAGCGCAGTAGGGATTGCACTTAAATTATCTAGGGTTGTTACGGGCAAATATAAAGTGGTTTCGTTGTTTGATTCTTTTCATGGAGCATCCATCGATGCCATTGCAGTAGGTGGAGAGGAACAGTTTAAAAAATACATGGGGCCCTTCAATCCCGAAACGACCAATATACCGCAGCCAGTAACCTATCGAAATACTTATGACAAAGAAGATGATGTACAATATGCCGATATCCTGGAAGATATTATTGTTCAGGATGGTGAAATAGGCGCTTTTATTGCTGAAACCATTCGCAATACCGATGTACAAATTCCTTCAGCAGCTTATTGGAAAAGAGTGCGGGAAATTTGCACCAAACACAATGTTTTGCTGATACTAGATGAAATCCCCATTGCATTTGGCAGAACCGGCAAAATGTTTGCTTTTGAACATTATGGTATTGAACCAGATATAATTTGTTTGGGCAAAGGCCTGGGAGCAGGAATCATTCCTTTTGCAGCCATCGTATGTAGGGAGGAATATAATATTGCAGGCGATATTTCACTGGGACATTATACCCATGAAAAAAACCCTTTGGGATGTGTTGCCGGATTGGCCATGATTGAATTTTTAGAAAATGAAAAAATAATTGAAAAGGTGCAGGCAGATGAGTTATTTGTCCGAAATGAACTCCAACGCCTAAAAGACAGGTTCCCCATTATCGGAGATATTCGGGGCATTGGTCTGCTTTGGGGTATTGAATTGGTAACTGATCGAGTAAGCAAAACTAAAGCCATCCAAGCAGCCGAAAAGGTGATGTATGCATGCTTGGAGGCCGGCCTGAGTTTTAAGGTGTCGCAAGGGAATGTATTGCAACTATCGCCCCCATTAATTATCACCCGTGAAGAATTAACGGCTGCTATTTCGATCGTTGAAATGGCAATCGAAAAGGTAGTAGCTGAAATGAATTAGCGGGAAAATTAATCGACGAAAAATTCTTTTGGAAGCAACTCGGTAATGATTAAATTTTTATAATATGCCACATACAGTTACAGCTGAAATCATTGAGCTTTTTAAAAATAAAGGAGGATCCATGTATGGTGGTGAAGCGGTAACGCAATTGGAACATGCCTTACAATGCGCTACCCTGGCTAAACAGAATCATTCAACCCATGAATTGATTACTGCATCTTTATTACATGATGTCGGTCATTTATTGCATGATTTACCAACTGATGCTAGTGATAAAGGAATAGATGATTTACACGAGAATCTAGCAGCAAATTATTTGCAAAAACATTTCAAACCAGCGGTAGTTGAAGCAGTTAAATTACATGTTGCTGCAAAAAGATATTTGTGTGCAGTAGAGCAAGGCTATTTTGAATCATTATCCAATCCTTCAAAAATAAGTTTACAATTTCAAGGTGGCACAATGAATTCAGATGAAGTGGCAAATTTTGAATCAAATGAATTTTACAAGGAAGCGATTTCTTTGAGAAGATGGGATGATCAAGCAAAAGTTGCAAACTTAGTAAGCCCTTTTGTTGAATCTTTTATTTCCTCAATTGAATCCTCTTTAAAATAATTACCTACCGCTGAATTCAAGTTATAATAAGATTTTTTCTACCCCTATTCAGCAAGATCTTACAAGGTCATTTCTGCACATACACTTCTTTTTTAGCTCAGCACCTTACACTCAATCATTTTCTAAGTGATTGCAGTTCAAAGCGCTCATCCTATCACCAATTGTTAGGCATCTGACTTTTTAAAGAGTCTTTCAAATTATTCAATACATTTGTTATAAATAAATTTTGTAAAAACTCAATCAATTTTATGTTAAAAAACTTACTGACCATTGTCTGTCTTTTACTTTTTTTATTTTTACCAAATTTGGTAAAATGCCAGGATCTAACTGGTAGGCTAGTTTCACCGGATCATAAATTGGAGATCACATTTCAAACCGGACAATTAGATAAAAAGGGCGCTGCCAACCAACTTTATTATACGGTTTCTTTCAATGGGAAACTGTTGTTCAAGCCTTCACTGCTAAGTCTTGATATTAATGGTGCCCAGCCGCTGGGCGCCGATGTTCGCATTGCCAATAGCAAAATAGTTGCTGGTAATGAAGCCTATCAATTGGTATTGGGCAAAGCCGGAAAAGTGAGTGAGCAATATAATGCGCTACAGTTAGAACTTCAAGAGAATAGTTCACCAGGTAGGAAATTGATGATAGAAGCAAGAGCCTATAATGATGCAGTTGCCTTTAGATACATAGCCCCTCAACAAGAAGCCTTAGAGTCAGGGTATGAATTAATCAATGAAAATACAGAATTTCATTTCAGTAAGGATGCCACTACCTATGCCCAGGTATTGCCGCATTATAAATCCATGTACGAAAGTGAATACCTAAAATTAGCGGTAAGTGCTTTCTCTAATCAGGGTGGGGTTAAAAGCTCCGTATTAATTGGATTGCCAATGTTGGCAGAAGTGCCCGGAGCAGGATGGGTTGCCATTGCCGAATCGGAGCTGGAGGGTTATAGTTCCATGTACCTTACCAATCCCTCCGGCGGTTGGTCGGGCCACACGATGTTGTCTAGACTTTCGCCCAGGCTTGACAGTTCGGGAATCGCAGTAAAAGGAAAGGGAAGCATCCGCTCTTCTTGGCGCATTATTATGGTGGGAGATGAACCAGGCAGAATTATTGAATCCAATGCCATCATGAATTTAAGCAGTCCTTCTGCCATTGCTAATACCGACTGGATTAAAGGCGGCAAATCTTCCTGGGATTGGTGGAGCGGCAGCCTTGGCGCAGATGGCAAGCCTGCTTTTACAACTGCCAATATGAAATATTATGTTGACTTTGCAGCCAAATCGGGTCTTGAATATATGACGGTGGATGCAGGCTGGAGCGCAATAAGAGATATCACCAAAATGAACGGGAAAGTAGATATTCCAGAACTGGTTAAATATGCTGCTACTAAGAATGTAAAAATATGGATTTGGTTATATGCACCCACAGTAGCTAAACAAATCGAGGAAGCGTTTCCGCTTTATGAAAAATGGGGTGTAGCAGGTTTGAAAATTGATTTTATAGAAAGGGATGATCAGGAAGGAATTGAATTTTATTACAACACTGCAAAAAAAGCAGCTGAGCATCATTTACTGCTAGACCTTCATGGAAGCACCAAACCTTTTGGATTGGAAAGAACTTACCCCAACATAATGAGTTATGAAGCTGTATTGGGCATGGAACAATCCAAAGGCGGTACAAGGGATAACCCTGACAATCATGTTATGCTTGCATTTACCCGAATGCTGGTGGGCCCGATGGATTATACCCCGGGTGGATTTGATAATGTAACAAAGGAACAGTTTTATGCTAAAAGTGATTCCCCTATGGTAATGGGAACAAGAGCACATCACCTTGCATTATACGTAGTTTACCAAGCTCAGTTTGGAATGGTTTCAGATCA